>JAGAEH010000140.1 GCA_017613225.1 Lachnospiraceae bacterium | reverse complement strand
AGGGACTGCCGCACCGTCACGACGCTGCCCATGACCTCGTCATAGTTGTCGATGTAGATCTCGGCGCGCACCGGCATCTTTTCCTGTGCCCTCTGCACTGCCAGGATGCGGTCCGTATCATCGATAAACTAGCGGGCCCGCAGCGTGTCATCCACGCTGAAAGTCTGGGCGCCCAGCTGATACATCCTGCCGTTGTGGGAAAACACTTTGTTGGTCCCGTTGCTGTCGCCCTGGAGCGCCGTCAGTTCCGGCACCAATTCCGTCAGGCTGCCGCGGCTCCGGCCCGTCATCGCGAGAAAGGCCTTGTTGCACCAGAGGATCTTCTCCTCCTGATCCGAGATCACGAAGGGGAAGGGCAGGTTCTCCGCCTGCAGTACCACATCCCCGGAGATCGCCTCCGAATAGCCGATCAGTGCACCGTAGGATTTTCTGCGCATCAGCAGCACCCACACCACACAGAAGACCAGGACCACAGCGAACAGGATCACCAGGAATTTGGCCGCTTTTTCATTGACCAGAAGCGCAACGACCACAAAGACCGCTATGATCGGCAGGATCAGTACCGGCCCGAATACCAGTCTCCGGATATGCGCTTTGATCCGTTTGTTCTCTTCCATCTCTTCTCCAGTCGGACTTTCGTCCTTTTTTAGAAAAGCCAAGTAAGGGTGCTTCCCTTTCCTTTCTTAGGAAACACCCTTTACTGATCGTCAGCCTCAGCTGACCCTGAATCTGAACTTTCTTGCCTCTGCTTCGTCATCGACGATCTCGATCACTGCGCCGATCTCGCGAAGCTTTTGGTCGAAATCTTCATACCCCCGCATGATGTATTCGATGTCGTCCACCGTCGTGATGCCCTCGGCACACAGGCCTGCCAGCACCAGAGCGGCTCCCGCCCGCAGGTCCGGCGCGTTGAGCTCCGCTCCGGTCAGGCGTTTGACACCGTCAATCACTGCCACATTGCTCTCCACCTTGATGTGAGCACCCATTTTGGTCAGTTCATCCACATATTTGAAGCGGCTCTCGAAGATGCTCTCCGTGACGACGCCCCGGCCGGAGGCCGTGCACAGCGCCACGCAGATCTGCGGCTGCATGTCCGTCGGGAAGCCGGGGTACGGCAGCGTCTTGACATTGCAGGAGCGCAGCTGGTTCTTGCCTACTACGCGGATGGATTCGTCGAATTCAATGATCTCGCAGCCCATCTCACGCAGCTTCGCCGTGATGGCGTCCATATGCTGCGGGATGATGTTGTGTACCGTTACATCGCCGCGGGTGATGGCCGCCGCAAACATAAAGGTGCCCGCTTCGATCTGGTCCGGGATGATGGAGTACTCCGTCCCGTGCAGTTTTTCCACGCCGCGGATGCGGATCACGTCCGTGCCGGCGCCGCGGACCTTGGCGCCCATAGAGTTGAGCATGTTCGCCACGTCGACCACGTGGGGCTCCTTGGCCGCGTTCTCGATGGTGGTATTGCCCTTTGCCAGCACCGCTGCCAGCATGATGTTGATGGTCGCGCCGACGGAGACCATATCCAGATACACATGGCCGCCTTCCAGGCGCTTGGCATCCACTTTCACCAGTCCGTGCTCTACCACGGTCTCCATGCCCAGGGTCTGGAAGCCCTTTAAGTGCTGGTCGATGGGACGGCTGCCGATGTTGCAGCCGCCGGGCAGCGCCACTTCGGCGTGGCGGTACTTGCCGGCTAAAGCCCCCAGCAGGTAGTAGCCCGCACGGATCTTCTTGATATGTGCATTGTTGACGACGACTTTATGGATATTTCCGCCGTTGATCTTGATCGTGTGGTCCGCTACATTCTCCACCACAACGCCGATCTCCTTCATGGCGTCCAGTATCACATTGATATCTCTAACGTTTGGCAGATTCTCTATCACGACCGATTCGTCGGTCATGATCGCCGCGGCCAGGATCCCCAGTGCAGCGTTCTTCGCGCCGCTGATGATCACGTCTCCCGCCAAAGGCGTTCCGCCTTTCATAATATACCGCATCGAATACTCTCCTTGCCTGATTCGGCACTAATAAAACGCCTGTATCATAGCACACAACGAATGATTTGTAAATATTACGTAACATTTTCAGGGGGATTTGTTGCCATTTTTCAGCCTCGGTTGACATTTCGCCTGTCTGTCGATATCATGAAAATACCGTAAATATTGACGCAGTTTATGATGGCCCAGCCAGGAGAAAGACAGTATGAACCGTTTTAAAGAAGTATTTCGAGAAGACTCCGGCTACAAGGCCTTTTTTATTTCACTGCTCACCATGGGCCTCGGTTACGGCATCTATAAAGGTGTTCTTGACAACTACCTGTCTGAGATCGTTCAGATGGGAGAGCTGGACCGCGGCTTCGCGGAATTCTTCCGGGAACTGCCCGGTCTGTTCCTGGTCTTTATCCTGGCTGCGCTGTATATGCTTTCGGCAGAGAATATCTACAAGCTGGGCTCCGTGATCATGCTGATCGGCATGGGCCTCCACGCCATCGTCTCTCCCACCAGGGTCCTGGTGACGCTGGCGATCTGTGTCTACTCCCTGGGTGAGCACATCCAGCTGGGCATGAAGAACACGCTCTGTCTGGAGTATTCCAAACCGGGCTACGGCGGCCGGGCCTTAGGACTACAGAACGGCTGGTACCACATCGGCACGCTGGCCGGCTATGCGGTGATCATCGTCGCCTTCCTGTTCGTATCCGGCCGCGGCTCCTTCGTCTCCTTTTTCTGGGTCGCCACGGCCCTGGTGGCCCTGGGCACTCTGTCCTCTTTCCGCTTAAAAGGCAGCAGTGCCGTCTCGGACGAGAGCAGGCGCCGCTTCTATTTCCGCAAAAAGTATACCAAATACTATATGCTGGAGGTCTTCTACGGTGCCCGCAAACAGGTCTTCTTCACCTTCGGCCCCTATGTGCTGATCCGCTTTTACGGGGCCGGCACCTCCGTGATCAGCCTGCTGTTCGCCGTCACCTCCATCGCCAGCTTCCTGCTGGCCCCGACGGTGGGGAAGCTCATCGACCGCATCGGCTATAAGACCGTGATGATCGCGGACACCCTGATCCTGGTGATCGTCTGTTTCTTCTACGGCTTTGCCCATCATATCTTCCCGATGAACGTGGCCTTCGTGGTCTGCTGCGTCAACTATGTTCTGGATTCCGTCATCTCCATGGCCTCCATGGCCTCCAACGTCTATGTCCAAGACCTAGCCGACAGCCAGGCCGAGGTCCGCGCCACCATCTCCACCGGTATCTCCGTCAATCACCTGATCACGGTCTTCATCGCCCTGTTCGGCGGCTGGGTCTGGCAGACGCTGGGCATCGAAACGCTGTTTATCCTCTCCGCCGTGCTGGGCCTGTGCAATTCCGCCTACGCGGCCACCATCAAGGTGCCGGGAAAGCAGCGGACGTAAAACGCATGTTTTAAAATCCCTATATGGAAGGAGCTCTTTCCCTATGAAACCCATCACACTGACCAAAGCCCAGGAAGATCGGGCACAGGAACTGCTTCACAAATATCTGTTCATCGACTGTCTCTGCGGCAACATGGTCAATCCCGAGCCGCCGGAGATCGACGGTGTGCCCTATCTGGAACGGGTCCTGCAGTCCGGCATCAATATCCAGAGCATCACCCTTTCCTCCCCTGCCGCAGGTTTTGAAGAAGTCTTAAAGGACATGTACGGCTACTTCAACCTGTTCAAGTATCATCCGGACAAGGTGATGCTGATCAAGACCGTGGAGGACATCGAGACCGCCAGAAAGACCGGCCGCGTGGGCGTGATCTTCAACCTGCAGAACTCCATCGCCATGGGGCCCGACTTCTACAAGTGGTCCATCATGGCCGAACTGGGCCTGCGGATCTGCCAGTTGACCTACATGGAGCCCAACCTGTACGGCAGCGGCT
>JAGAEH010000139.1 GCA_017613225.1 Lachnospiraceae bacterium | reverse complement strand
GGATCCGCATCAAGGAGAGCGACCGCAGCGGCAATGACGTCCTCTCCGTCCGCGGTCTGTCCAAGTCCTTCGGGGATAAGGTGCTCTTTTCGGACGTGGACCTGGACATCCGCCGGGGCGAGCGCGTGGGCATCATCGGGGAAAACGGCACCGGCAAGACTACGTTTTTGAAGATCCTGGACCAGGCCGTGGCTCCCGATGCCGGAGAATTCCGCTTCGGCGCCAACGTGGACGTAGCTTACTACGATCAGGAACAACAGCTGCTTCACGACGAACTCTCCCTCTTTGATGAGATCCGTGAGGCCTATCCGGACATGACGGATACGGAGATCCGCAATCTGCTGGCCACTTTCCTCTTCGTGGGGGATGACGTATTCAAGCTTGTGGGGGATCTTTCCGGCGGCGAGAGAGGCAGGCTCTCTTTGGCCAAGCTTTTGGTCTCGCCCTGTAACCTGCTGATCCTGGATGAGCCCACCAACCATCTGGACATCGTCTCAAAGGAAGTCCTGGAAAGCGCGCTGAAGGAGTACGGCGGCACCATCATCTTCGTGTCCCACGACCGGTATTTCATCAACGTGATCGCCAACCGGATCCTGGACCTTTCCGGAGGCAGCTTTGAAGACTATCGCGGAAACTACGACTACTACATGGAAAAGAAGGCTTCCCGTGAAGCCGCCACGTCCGTACAGAGCGCGAAGACGGTCACCCGTGCCGCCCAGGACTGGAAAGCGGACAAGGAACGTCAGGCCAGGGAACGTAAGCTGAAGAACGAAAAAGCAGCGGTGGAAGCCCGCATTTCCGAACTGGAGGAGCGATCCGCAGCCATCAATGAAGAGATGGCCAAAGAGGAAGTCTTCACCGACATGAAAAAATGCCTGCAGCTCCAGGAGGAACAGCAGGCCATTCAAAACGAGATCGAGGAACTATTCTCCCGCTGGGAGGTCCTGGAGTCCCTGTAAATAGCTTTCGGCCGCTTTCAGGAAACGGAAGGAAGCCTCCGGATTGGACGCGTAGTACAGGTGGGCAAATCCCGCCACCAGGTTTCCCGCTCCCAGGCCGAAGGGGAACCAGCGGTCCTCTCCTTCCGTGGAAGCCAGGAAGTCCTCTCCTTTTAAAGAACTTTCGAAACTATGGTAACCGTGCCCCAAAAGCACGGTTCCTTTTTTGCCCAAAAGAGTGTCTTTCTGCGCAATGAGCTTCATGTGTCCAAGGGCTTCGGATTCGTCCGCGGGGAAGGTCTGGGCGTCCAGGAAACCTACCATTTCATGGGGCAGCTTCCGGTAATCCAGCAGTGTCTTGCAAAGGTACATGAAGCCGCCGCCGAAGGCCAGGCAGGGCATGCCGCCCTTCAGCGCCTTCAGGATGCTCTCTCTCATGGACCTGTTGGCCGAAAGCGTCTCCGCGTAGATCTCAGGATGACCGCCCACCAAAATCAGGGCGGCGGTGTTTTCCGGCAATTCTTTGTCCTCCAGCGGGGAAAAGAGCACCGTCTCCGCGCCCATGGCCCGCAGCAGGTCCATGTTGTCCTCATAATACAGGCGGAAGGCGTTGTCCCTGGCAACGGCCACGCGCACCGGCTTTTCCAGGTGGGGAAGGTCCGGCTCGATATACTCAAAATCCGGAGCGCTTTCCGCCAGATCGATCAGGGCGTCAAAGTCGATGCAGTTGTTGAGAATGGAAGCCAGGTCATACAGGCGCTTTCGCGTCTCCTGTACTTCATCGGGATCAGTGAGGATGTACATGGAAGGCGCCAGATAGTCGGATACATTGGGAATAAAGCCCAGCAGAGTGATGCCCAGTTCCTCCCGGATCACGTCCTTCCATCTGCGGTAGATGGCTTTCGTTGCCTTATTAAAGATGATGCCGCGGATATTGTTGCCCTGCTTATAGTCGATCAGGCCCTTCAGCATGGAGATGTTGGTGACGGTAAAGTCCGAGGCATTGACGATCAGGATCACCGGCGTATCGGTGACCCGGGCCAGGTCGTAGCTGGAGGCCACGGAACTGTAACCCACGCCGTCGTAGAAGCGCTGCATGCCCTCCATTACGACGAAGTCTTCGTATTTGGTATTACTGACCAACTGATACCTTATCTGCTCTTCTGACATGAAATAGGTGTCCAGAATGCGGGAATGGATCTCCAGCAGGCGGGCGTTGATGCGTGGGGCCAGATAATCGGTGCCGCAGGAAAAATATGAAAGCTTCCGACCCCGCTGCTGCAGCGCCAGTGAAATGCCGGCCGTCAGCATGGTCTTGCGATTGTCACTGTAAGCAGTTGTTAAAAGGATTCTGGGTAAATGCATGGCGCCTCCTGATCAGAATACCACGGGCTTTTGCTCTTCGCCCTCGTAATGGAAGGAACGGTAGGCGTCCCGGCCCCCGTCCACCAGGAAAGTCTGGCCTGTCACATAAGCGCTGGCATCGCTGGCCAGGAAAAAGATCATTCCAAGATAATCTTCGCTGTAAGAAACGCGGCCCATGGGGATGCTGGCGGCCGCCTGCACCATGTAGTCTTTAGGGCGGCGCTCCATCATGGGAGTCCAGATCCACACCGGCGCGATGCCGTTAACTGTCACGCCGTAGGTGGCCAGATCCACCGCCAGGTGCCTGGTGGAGGCCATCATGGCCGCCTTGCTGGCGGAATAGGGAAGGTCATCCACGCAGTTTACGGTAAAGCCGTCTATGCTGTTGATGTTGATGATACGCCCCCATCCGTTCTTTGCCATGATCCTCCCGCAGGCGGCGTTCACGAAAACGGAGCCCATGAAATTGATCTCCATGGTGTCCCTGAAGTCCTTTTCATCAAAGTCCAGGCTGGGTCCAAGCGGTGCGATGGCAGCGGTGAAGATCAGTACGTCGATGCGGCCGAAATCCTCGTTGATCCTACTGACGACATCTTCCACTTCCGCCTTGTTCTCCACGTGCATGATGTAGTAGCGCTGCTCCACGTCATAACCGTCCAGCAGCTCTTTCGTGATGTCCAGGCTGCTCTGGGAACGGGTGGCGATGGCCATGCGCGCGCCGTTGTCGGCAAAAGCCCTAGCGATGACACGGCCCATGCCGCCGGCGCCCACGATGAGCACCACTTTTCCAGAAACGTTGAAAAGCTCCGGGATCTTTGTGCTGGGGATAACAGGTTCCATTTTGGATCTCCTCTTCATGATGACAGGGGCATCATCTTTCTTGTGCATAATTTACCATAACTGATGGTTTTAGGCAATGACGTGCAGCGGAAAATACCCTTTACAAAAGACCTGCCTTCCCTATAATTGAAGTATCAAAGCTGTTTTGGAGGAGACCATGAGCGAGTATTCTGTCAGCGAGATCAGGCCGAACGATACCCGGGGACGCAAAAAGATGGACGCGCTTCTGGAAAAGGAAGGCATCATGCGGGACGGCAATCTGGATTACAGCGTGGGGATCTTCGATGAGGATTACAAGCTGGTGGCCACGGGTTCCTGTTTCAAGAATACGCTGCGGTGCATGGCGGTCAGTTCCGACCATCAGGGCGAAGGGCTGCTGAACCAGGTGGTCACCCATTTGATGGAGCACCAGCAGTCCGTG
>JAGAEH010000138.1 GCA_017613225.1 Lachnospiraceae bacterium | reverse complement strand
GGTGGCAATGGTCGGAATCATGACCGGAGTCTTTAATTCGCTACTGGCCGGAACCGGCTATATTGCGCCTATCACGGCGGGAAGCGTTTCTGAAGCCACATCCACGCTTGCGGCCAACGGCTGGACGGCGCAGCCATGAGCATCTACAACATCATCGCGGTGGCCATGGTGGGCATCATGACCGGCGTGTTCAACTGGCTGCTGGCAGGAGCGGGTTATATCGCGCCTATCACGGCCCAAAGCACAGAAGCAGCCGCGTCCACTCTGGCTGCCAACGGCTGGACAGCGCAGGTTGCCCTGGAAAGCCTGAAGCCTGCCGCTGACGGCGTTCTGACCGTCGCCATGCAGCAGCCGACATCCGTCAACTGGGTGATCTCTTTCGCCTTCGTTGGGCTAGAAGTCTTTACGGGCATCATCCTGGTGGTGATCCTGAAGTTCCTCAATGTGGAAAAGAACATTGCCAGGGAGCAGGCTGAAATCAAGGCACGGCACGAGGGAGGCGAAGCGCAGTGAAGGCGATCCGGCTGCGTACGGATTATCTGAAGGACCCGCTTGGCATCGACATCCGACGCCCTCGCCTTCAGTGGATCTGCGAGGGCGGCACAAGGCAGACCGCGTATCAGATCGTCACGGAGAAGTGGGACAGCGGCAAGGTCTTTTCCGCCTCCATGCACGCCGACTATCCCGAAGTGCTTGCCGACCGGGAGCGGGTGAACTGGAAGGTTCGTCTCTGGGACGAGAAGGATGAGCCAGGGGAATGGAGCGAGGCCTTCTTCGAGACGGGCATCTCCGACTGGACGGCGAAATGGATTACCGGCGACTACCGGCCGAAAAAAAAGGAACGCTACCCTGTGGACTGTTTCCGCAAAACTTTCTCTATGGGAAAAGCGGAAAAAGCCCGGCTTTACATATCGGCCTGCGGGGAGTATGAGGCCAGGATCAACGGGAGCCGCGTCGGGGATTTCATCCTGGCTCCCGGGTCGACGGATTATCACAAGCGAATCCAGTACCAGACCTATGATGTGACCGACATGCTCCGGGCCGGCGAAAACGCACTCACCGTGGAACTGGCGGACGGCTGGTATCGCGGGTCCAGCGGCGCGAAAGGCCGCACCTGCACCTACGGCACCGTCACCCGGTTGATCGCACAGTTGGAGATCACCGACGCGGACGGGAAGGAGCAGGTCATCGTTACGGACGAAAGCTGGGGATGGTCGAACGACGGCCCCATCCGCTTCGCCGACAACGAGGACGGCGAGATCGTGGACGCAAACCTGGAACCGACCTTTTCCGGCAAGGCAAAGCTCAGCCCCCTGGACATACCCCTGACAGCCTCGAATAACGCGTTTGTGACGGAGCACGAGTATTTCAAGCCCATTGAAAAGATCACCACACCCGGTGGGAAAACCGTGCTGAAGTTCCCCCAGAACCTGTGCGGCTATCTCGCTTTCCGGCTGAACGCCCACAAAGGGCAGAAAATCCACATCCGCCTGGGCGAGATGCTGGACGACGCAGGGGAATTCACTCAGAAAAACATCCAGTGTGTCACCAGGGGAAAGGCCTCCCCGCTGCAGGAGTTCACCTATACCTGCAAAGAAGCGATCAACGAGTATAAACCAAAGTTTTTCTACGGCGGTTTCCAGTACGCGCTGATCGAAACGGACATTCCCTTTGAACTCAATGATTTCACCCAGATCGCCCTGTACACGGACTTCTCCTTCACTTCCTCCTTTGACTGCTCCAACCCGTTGATCAATCAGTTTTACAAGGCCACAGAGTGGTCTCTGAAGTCCAACTCGACGGATATCCCCTCCGACTGCCCCACCCGGGAACGGATGGGGTGGACCGGCGACAGCCAGGTATTCTTCGGCACGGCCAGTTATCTTGCCGATTACGCTGCCTTCGCCCGGAAGCATCTGCGGGACGTGTTCGACCGGCAGTGGAAGAACGGCAAACTGCCCCAGATCGCACCCTACGCCAATGAGGACTGGTTCATGTGGACCATGAACGGCTCTGTGGGCTGGGCGGACGTGGGGATCCTGATGCCCTGGCGCTTCTGGAAGAAGTACGGCGACCGGCGGATCCTGGAGGACAACTACGAGGCCATGCTCCGCTACGCGAAGTTCATGATCTCCCGCTGCGGGAAGCCGGGTGGGCTGTACGCCAAACCCCTCGGGATCTCCCGGGCGAATCGCAAGTATGCCGTCAACGCCGGCCAGTCTTACGGCGAGTGGGCGGAGCCCAAGGATGTCCGGGCCTTCGTCTGGACAGACTTCGCCGAACCGCACCCGGAAGAATCCACCGCCTACACCTCCTGGGTGCTGGGCGTCATAGCGGAGATCTGCGAGGTGCTGGGGAAAACGGAGCCGCTCTCCATGCTCCGGGAGTATTCCGAGGGCGCAAAGAAGGCCTATCAGGAGATGGTCACGAAACCCCGCTTCAGCCTGGACACCGACCGCCAGGCCAAGCTGGTGCGCCCGCTGTACATGGATCTGCTGAACGAAGAGCAGACCGCCTTCGCGAAGAAACGACTGATCCAGGCCCTGGACAACTACGGCTGGCGGTTGGGCACGGGCTTCCTGTCCACACCGCTGATCCTCTATGTACTGGCGGAGATGGACATCGAATACGCCTATCGCCTGCTGGAAAACGAAGAGATCCCCGGCTGGCTCTCCATGCCCAAGAGCGGCGCCATGACCATCTGGGAGGG
>JAGAEH010000137.1 GCA_017613225.1 Lachnospiraceae bacterium | reverse complement strand
TGAAAAAAACTGCGGACAGACCGCGAGGGGAGGACTGCACATGGAATGGATGGCGGCTTCGGATATCCACGGCTCCGCGCTCTATTGCAGACAGACCTTGGACGCCTATGAGCGGGAGGGCGCGGAACGGCTCCTGCTGCTGGGGGACCTGCTGTACCACGGGCCGCGCAACCCCTTGCCCGAGGGCTACGCGCCCAAGGAGACGGCGGCGCTGCTCAACGCCTGTAAGAGCGAGCTGCTCTGCGTCCGGGGCAACTGTGACGCGGAGGTGGACCAGATGATGCTGGACTTTCCCATCCTGGCCGAGTACGCGATCCTTCTGCTGGGCAGCCGCCTGGTCTTTGTCACCCACGGGGACCACTTCAATACCTCCGCCCTGCCGCCGCTGCAGCCGGGAGACCTGCTGCTCCACGGGCACACCCATGTCCCCGCCTGGGAGCCCTTCGGGCGGGACAGCTGGTATCTGAACCCGGGCTCCGTGGCCCTGCCCAAGGACGGCACTCCCCGGGGCTACCTGATCCTGACGGAGCAGGAGCTCTGCTGGAAGACGCTGGACGGCGCGGTGTATCACCGGCTGGCGCTTTGAGGGAGATCGTTTCAAATTTTGAAGCATCCCTCTTGCGCGGACCGCCGAATGGGAGTATAATCCCGGTGACAGCGGAGCAAGGGGGAGGAAGGGCATGAAACAGGAGAAGAAAAAAGAGATCTGGCGCGTGGTGAAGTTTACGCTTTTTTCCGTCAGCGCCGGACTGATCGAGATCCTCAGCTTCACCCTGCTCAATGAGCTGACCCACTGGAGCTACTGGCCCTGCTATCTGATCGCGCTGGTGCTCTCGGTGCTCTGGAATTTCACGCTGAACCGGAAGTTCACCTTCAAGTCCGCGGCCAACGTACCGGTGGCCATGCTGAAGGTGGCGCTGTACTACGCGGTTTTCACCCCGCTGAGCACGCTTCTGGGCAATTTCCTGGCGGAGACCCTGGGCTGGAACGAGTATCTGGTCACGGGGCTGAACATGGCGCTGAACTTTGTGACGGAGTTTTTGTACCAGCGCTTTTTCGTCTACGGAAAGAGCATCGACACCGCGGGGAAATAGTGCTTAGTGCTTAGGGATTGGTGCTTAGAGGAAGTGCGGTGGGCCGGCGGATAGTTTTCAGTTTTCAGGAGACGCGGTGGGCGACCGTAGGGGCTGACGCCCTCGGCAGCCCGGCGGGACAATATCAATTTACGAAAAAAGATGGGCAAATTCGTGAAATACACGGATTTGCCCATCTTTTGTGACAATCTCTACGCACTACGCACTAAGCACTAAACACCCTTCCGATTCTTCTGCCACAGGACCCAGAGCCCCTTCAGCAGCAGATCGTCATCGCAGATCACCTTCCGGCGGCAGTAGGGGGTGACGGCCCGGGCGATGCCGCCGGTGGCCACCACCGTGCAGGGGTAGCCGATCTCCTCCTCCATCCGGTCGATCATCCCATCGATGGCGGCAGCGGTGCCGAAGACCGCACCGGAGCGCATGGAGTCCACCGTGTTGGTGGCGATCACCTTTTTCGGCGCCGTGATGGAGATGTCCGGCAGCAGGCTGGTGCCGGAGGCCAGAGCCGAGTAGGACAGCTTCACGCCCGGCAGGATGGCCCCGCCCCGGTAGCAGCCGTCCTTGTCGATGAGCACCACGGTGGTGGCGGTGCCCATGTCCAGTACGATGGCGGGCACACCGTAGCAGGCCATGGCGCCCACGCTGCCCACCACCAGGCAGTCCAGCCCCGTGACCCGCTTCACCGCCGCGGTCAGCGGCCCGGTCACCGGCGGCACCACCGAGGAGAGGATGGCCCCCTCGAAGCCCAGGGAATCGATCCCGCTGAACTCCAGGATCTGCCGGAGCTTGATGGCATACTCGATCTCCGTATCCCGGAGCCCGGTCTGCATGCGGACCACGCTGCGGATCTCTCCGTCCTCCAGGCAGCCCAGCACGATATTGGTATTGCCCACGTCGATGGCAAGAAGCCTGTGCGCACTTCCTTTTCGTTTTTTTCCAGTTTACCGCTGAACAGACCGCTTGTCAATCGACGCTTTTTCTTGACAACAGCGAAAAAAAAGACTACTCTGAACTTGACCCCCGCAAATTATTTAACAAATAGAGGAGGAGACGTCATGGACGGTGGAAGTAGTACCGGCACATCAGCAGGCCGAAGTTTCGCGGGAACCACAGCCTGTGCGTTTCCGCCTCAATTGAATCGCTGAGCTTTGGCCTGCGTGTCGGGCTTCCTCATCTTTGTGCGAAACTCAAAAGAAGGAGGAAAAACCGATGGCAGTACACCGTGTGACGGTCGAGAAGACCATCAAAGCGCTTCTCGACGAAAAGAAGTATCAGACTCTCAAGGACATCCTGGTGACCATGAACCCGGCGGATATCGCCGCGGTTTTTGAGGAACTGGACGAGGAGCGGATTCCGCTTCTTTTTCGCCTGCTGCCCAAGGAGACGGCGGCGGAGGCCTTCGCGGAGCTGGAGCCGGAATGGCAGGAGCTGCTGATCCGCGGCTTTTCGGACACGGAGCTGCATGAGGTCGTCAGCGAGCTGTATGTGGACGACGCGGCGGATCTGGTGGAGGACATGCCCGCCAATGTGGTCAGCCGGATCCTGGCCCAGGCCGATCCCCAGATGCGCCGGGAGATCAATGAGATCCTGCGCTATCCAGAAAACTCCGCCGGGTCCATCATGACCACGGAGTACGTTTCCCTGCGCCCGGCCATGACCGTGGCCGAGGCCATCACCCGCATCCGCCGGACGGCGGTGGACAAGGAGACCATCTACACCTGCTACGTCACCGACGAGCGGCGGCTTCTGGGCACTGTCTCGGTGAAGGATCTGCTGCTCTGCACCGACGATGA
>JAGAEH010000136.1 GCA_017613225.1 Lachnospiraceae bacterium | reverse complement strand
GGATCAGCTTCAGGAGAATGTTCTCCACGTCCTCGCCCACGTAGCCGGCCTCGGTCAGCGTGGTGGCGTCAGCGATGGCAAAGGGCACGTCCAGGAAACGGGCGATGGTCTGGGCCAGATAGGTCTTGCCGGAACCGGTGGGGCCGATCATCAGGATGTTGCTCTTGGTGAGCTCCACGTCGTCGCCCCTGGAAAAGCCGGCGTCCACACGCTTGTAGTGGTTGTAGACCGCCACTGCCAGCACCTTCTTGGCCTCTTCCTGGCCGATCACATACTTGTCCAGGAATTCCTTGATCTCCCGCGGCTTCTTCAGGCTGAAGCGGATGTCCTTCCCGGCCCGGTCGTCGCTGTCGTCGTAGCGGAATTCCTCTTCGATCATCTCCGCGCAGAGCTCGGCGCATTCGTCACAGATATAGATCCCCTCATAGAGACCGGCGATCATCTTGCGGACCTGAAACTGGTTCTTTCCGCAAAACGCGCAGGTGCAGGGCATGTTGATATCCTTGCTCATAGATCACCCTCAGCGGTTCCTGATGACGGTGTCGATCAGGCCGTATTCCACCGCTTCGTCCGCGCTCATGAAGTTGTCGCGGTCCGTGTCGCGCTCAACGGTCTCCAGAGGCTTGCCGGTATTCTCTGCCAGGATCTCGTTCAGGCGTTTGCGGATCTTTAAAATGTGCTCCGCCGCGATGTTGATGTCCGTGGCCTGTCCCTGGGCGCCGCCGGAAGGCTGATGGATCATGATCTCCGCGTTGGGGAGGGCGAAGCGCTTGCCCTTCGCGCCGCCTGCCAGCAGGAAGGCGCCCATGCTGGCCGCCATGCCGATGCAGATCGTGGACACGTCGCACTTGATGTACTGCATCGTGTCGTAGATCGCCAGACCGGCCGTGACGGAGCCGCCGGGGCTGTTGATATAAAGCTGGATGTCCTTGCCGGGGTCTTCCGATTCCAGAAACAGCAGCTGCGCCACTGTCAGACTGGCCGTGACCTCGTTGATCTCCTCGCCCAGGAAGATGATGCGCTCCTTGAGCAGGCGGGAATAGATGTCGTAGGTCCTCTCACCGCGGCTTGTGGATTCCAGTACATAGGGAACTAAACTCATGGGTACTCCTTATTTTGTGTTTGATATAGAACGGTCCTTCTTATTTGGCGTTGTCCACCAGGAATTTCAGGGCCTTCTGGGTCTTCAGGTTCTCCCTGACCTCGTTGATCTGGTCCTCGCTTAAAACGGTCTTCATGCGCTCCAGGATCAGGTTGTACTGCTCGCCCATCTTGGTGAGCTCCGCGTCCACCTCTTCCTCGGTGGCTTCAATGTTCTCGGCCTTGACGATGGCTTCCAGCACCAGGCGCGACATGATGCCCTTCCTGGAAGCTTCCTTCTGGTTCTCCACCATCTGCTCCTCGGTCATGCCCAGGTAGCCCAGATACTGCTGCATGGTCAGGCCCTGGGACTCCAGCCTCTGGGCGAACTCCCGGGTGCTCATGCGGGCTTCGGAGGTGACCATCAGGTCCGGGATGTCCATCTCGGCGTTCTCCACTGCCTTCTCCAGCAGGGCGTCCTCTTTCTTGCGGAGGGCGGCGTCTTCCTTCTGGGCCAGCAGTTTCTTCTTCAGATCTTCCTTAAACTCTTCCAGGGTATCGAAGTCGGTGAAATCCGAAGCGAACTCATCGTCCAGCTCCGGCATCTGCTTCTCCTTGATGGACTTGACGGTGCAGGTAAAGACGGCTTCCTTGCCGGCAAGCTCCTTTGCGTGATAGTTCTCGGGGAAGGTCACGGTCACGTCCTTTTCCTCGCCGATGACGAAGCCCACCAGCTGCTCCTCAAAGCCGGGGATGAAGGAATGGGAACCGATGGTAAGGGGATAGTCGGAAGCCTTTCCGCCCTCAAATTCCTCGCCGTCGACCCTGCCGGTGTAGTCCAGGACGATCATGTCGCCGTCCTTGACGGGGCGGTCTTCGATGGGAGCGAAGGAAGCGTTCTTCTCCTGCTCCTTCTTCAGCTCGTTCTCCACGTCCTCGTCGGTGACTTCCACGGGCTCGGAATCCACTTCCAGGCCCTTGTACTCGCCCAGCTTCACCTCGGGCTTCTTCGCGCAGGTGGCGGTGAAGATCACCGGCTTGTCCTGTTCGACCTGTTCATAGTCGATCTCCGGATAGGAAGCGATCTTGATGCCCTGCTCCTTCTCCACCTCGTCCACGGCCTTTTCGTAGGCTTCGGGCAGCAGGTCGTTTACAGCATCTTCCAGGAAGAATGCCTTGCCATATGTCCTTTCAATGAGCATCTGCGGAACCTTGCCCTTGCGGAAGCCGGGCATGCTGATCTTGTGGCGCTCTCTCAGATAGACCTGCGTCTCGGCCTTGCGCACTTCCTCTGCCGGGATCTCGACAGTGATCTTGACAAGATTATGTTCCATTTCCTCAAACTTTACACTCATTGTTATTATTCCTCCTTGTTTTTCCGGTCTTAGCCGGGCGAAATGGTATTATATCATATCCGCGGCGGGATTACTATCTTTTTTTACGGAAACCTCTGAAAACATGAAAAGCCGGAAGGCGCGGTCTCATCCGCCGCGGCTTCCGGCTTCTGTCATCGGCAGCATCAGCCCGGTCATTCGGGACCGACGCCGGTGCGCAGCTTCGCGCCTGCGCGGTAGAGCTCCTTGGCCTCGTTGAGATTGTAGGCCTGGCCGTTCCGGATGTAGGCTGCCAGCCGCTCGATCTGGGCGGGCTTGGTGAACTCGCTGCCCAGGACCGACTCGTACTTCGTGGTATTCTCCACGCCGGCGGTGCGCAGTCTGGCGTTCAGGTCCTCCAGCCCGGCGGACATGTCGTCGATCTCCGTCTTCATCTGTTCCAGACGGTCCACGTTCTTCCCCATGATCTCATCCGTGATCTCCTGCTGGGTGATGCCGTCGAACTGTTCGATGGCGGCTTTCTTCTGCTGTTCCAGCTGGCTGATCTGGCCGTTCAGCTCGTTGATGCGGATGTCGAACTCCGCCAGGTTGTACTGCTCGTCGCTCTGGTCGTTCTTGATATCCTTGGTGATCCTGTCGATGGACTCTTTCTTCAAAGCCCTCTCATCCCGTAGCAGGGAGATCTCCTTGATCTCGTCGCTGTGCATCTGCTTGTTGCGGATCACGAACAGGTAGTAGAGTCCGCCGAATACCAGGATGCAGATCACATAGGCGATGATCAGCCAGACCACGCTGTGATTGCCCCAGAGGAGCCAGGCGCCCACGGGGATCACCACGAAGGCCAGGACCAGCATCACCAGGAAGATAATGATCTCCTTGAGGCCCTTCGGCGCGGACATGATCTGGAACAGGGAACTGCTGCAGTAGCCGGGCACGCCGTTGCGGCTGCTGATCATCTTGATGCGGTTGGTGATCTCGCGGCTCTCCGTGGTCAGCTGGGCCGTCTCCCGCTCGATGCGGGTCTTGACGCCCACGTTTCTGGCCTTTTCGCGCTTGGACTGCTCCTTTTTCAGCTGTCCCTGCAGATCGGAGAGCTGGGTGTCAAAGGGTTTGATCATCTCGGCCCTGCGCTTCTTTATGGTGTCCGCGATGGTGTCGCTGACTTCCTTCTGTTCGCTCTCCAGGTTCTTTTGGAGACGCTTCAACTGAACTGCTTTGTCTTCGGATTCCTTTTTCATGCTCAGAATGCCTTCCGCAGCTGTTCTGGCATCGTCCAAAAACTTGAGGCTCTCCTCTGTGGTTGCCATGTTGTCCCCTCCTATTTTTAATGATATGTCAATGAACTCAGTCGATCCACTTCAGTTTCGGCCAGTAGGAAAAATACGCCTTTCCGATGATCGCGTCCTCATAGACGTAGGTATTGGTCCACTCCCGGGCGTCCGCGGAATGATTCCGGTTGTCCCCCATCATGAAGTAGGCCCCCGCCGGCACGTAATAGGGACCGTAGTCCCCCCACATGGGCTCCGGCAGATAGTCCTCCTGCAGCGCTTCCCCGTTGACGTAGGTCTGGCCGTCGATGATCTCCACCTTGTCCCCGGGCAGTCCGATCACCCGCTTGACGTAGAGGGTGTCCGGATGATCCGGCGCGTAGAATACGATGATGTCCCCCCGCTCCGGTTCGGAGAACCAGTAGGCGCAGCGCAGGCCCATGATCCGGGAATCCGACATGATGGTGTTCTCCATGGATCCCGAGGGCACTTTCGCGTTCAGCAGGATGAAGCGCCAGATCAGGAAGGCCGCCGCGATGACCGCGACGTAGAAGAAGACCTCCTTCAGGACCCTCTTCCGCTTTTCCCGTCTCTCTTCCAACAAGTCCTTCCGGGGAGCCTGTCCTTCCTCCATGGGCTCCCAGTTCAGTCCGCCGTCAGTCTTCACCGTTTCCGCCCTCCGGTTCCGCGGTCGTCTGTATCTCGGTCAGACGCACGTTGACCGCGCTGTTGCCCTTCTGCCGGCAGGCGTCCGAAGGCAGCCCCACTTTCAGGGTGACGCTGGCCGTGCCGGCGCGGAAGCCCTGGAGATCCAGGATCAGTTCGATGTCGTCGGCGCTCAGGCTTGCCAGATCGGCTTCCAGCCCCAGCAGCGTGACGTTCACCGCCGAGGACGTGATCTTGTATTCCAGCCCCTCCGGCACATTGATCACATGGATGGCCTCGGAGCTGATGGTATAATTCTTCTCCACGTACCGCTCCGCCATCAGCGTCACATGGGCCTTCTTATTGTCGTCCACGATGGTGACGCTGTCCGGGAGGAACCTGGTCAGGTCCACCTCGATGGTGCGGCTTTCCGTCAGGCCCGCCGCGGAGACGTCGTCGATGGTGATCGAAGCGATCTGGGCCATCACCGCCCTGGTACCGGAGATCGTCACGGTATCCGGCACCACGGTGGAGCCCACGTAGGTGTAGCCGTCCGCCACAAGGTCGGTATGGGCGGCCTCCACGATGACAGGCACCTTCTTGATCAGGAAGACCTTCACGTTGCAGCCGATCTCTCCCTCGAAATCGATGGCGGTGTCCTTGCTGCCGGCCAGATCCAGCAGCACGCCGTTGCCGTCGTAGACCTGCAGTTTGGAGCTGACGGTATAGTCCTCCGACGCCCCGTTCACGTTAATGTTCACCACCGCCCTGCGGATGATGCTGGTCAGGGAGGCCGGCGCGGTGATGGTCACCGCCGAAGGATCCAGCACCACTTCGCCGATGGCAAAGCCTTCCGCCGGTTCTCCGGAAAGTTCATAGGAGATGGGCACCGTCACCGTGGAAAGCGGCTCCAGTTCGATCTCCAGGCTGAACTTGTCCTGGGTATAATCGCTCTTCGAAAGCTTGGAGCTGGAACAGGTCACCGTGACCGGCACCTGGGTGTCTTCGTACATTTTGGAAAAGTCCGCCGTCGCCTTGAAATCCGTCGTCTTCAGGGCGTTGACGATGCTGCGGTTCTTCGTGACACGGACCGAAACATAAGGGTCTCCCACCACGTTGACGGACTTGCCCCGGTTGGTGATGATGTCCTCGTTCTCAAGGGTGATCGGCACGCTGAAAGACTTGGTGGTGGAGGGGTCCGTGATGTAGATGATCATCATCCACATGCCGATGGCCACCAGCAGGGAAACAAGCTTCAGCGGCCAGTTGTTAAGAAGCAGCTTCTTCATCCTTGTTCCTCCTTCTGAGTTTCAGTTTCTTCCAGCGGGAATTATCCTCCACCGAATACAGCGAGGACAGGACCTTGAAAAGTTCTTCCCTGCCGATGTCCTCCCGCAGGACGCCGCCCTCCGCCAGGGAAACGCGGCCGGTCTCCTCCGAGACCACGATGGTAAGGCTGTCCGTGGCTTCACTGATGCCCACCGCGGCGCGGTGCCTGGTGCCGAAAGCCTTGCTGATATTGGAATTGGACGACAGGGGCAGGTAGCAGGTCGCCGCCGCCACCCGGTTGCCGCGGACGATCACGGCCCCGTCGTGCAGAGGGGTGTTGTGTTCAAAGATATTGATCAGCAGCTGGTTGGTCAGGAGAGCGTCCACCTTGATGCCGGTGTTGATGTAGTCCTCCAGCGGCACGTTCTTCTCGATGACGATTAGCGCGCCGGTCCTGGCATCAGCCAGTTCGTAGCTGGCATCCACCAGTTCCTTGACGGTCTGGGAATCGAAACCGTAGTTGTCGGAGAGAATGGAGTTCCGAAACAGGCTGAAGATGCTGCCGTGGCCCAGTTGTTCCAGGGCTTTCCGCAGCTCCGGCTGGAACACCACGATCAGGGCGATCAGAAGGATGTCCAGCGCCTTGTTGATGATGTAGAGGAGCGTGTTGAAGTGCAGCACCCTGACGATGATGTAAAAGGCGCCCAGCACCGCCACTCCCTTGATCAAAAACCAGGTCCTGGTATTCTTTACCCAGACCAGGATCCGGTAGATCAGATAGGCAATGATCAGCATCTCGATGACGTCGGTGACGCCGATCGAGAATCTGGTGGACTGTAGTTTTTGAAACAGCTGCTGCAGCGCGTCCATCGTTACCCCTGTTATTCTGCCTTATTTGCCTGTTTGATTTCCTCTTCGGTCATCTCGTCCAGGATCTTGATGGCCTCGTTGATCTCCATGTCCTCTTCCGGCGTGGGGGCCAGATCTTCCTGGATCTCGTGTTTCCTGCGCTCCCTGGCCGTCAGCTTGACCTTGGGGACCGCCTTTACATAGTACAGATAGTCGTCGTCATCGTATTGCAGAAACTCCGTGCGGGAGTAGTCTACCGCCAGGATGAAGAAAGTCAGAAGCACCACCGGGATCAGGGAAAGACCGATCTCCAGGAACAGGTCCGAATAGGAGAAGGTCACTTCGAAGGAGAGCCCGAAGATCACGAACACCGCCGCGTTGACCACGATGCCCACCAGCGCCGCGATGTAGGGGCCGTAGTCCACCGACAGCCGGCGGACGGCGTACACCGCCAGGGTGGTCAGGCATACCGCCAGCACGCTCACCCACATCAGGCGGTTGTCAAAGACGATGCCCAGCAGGGTGGTAAAGCGCTCGATGATGTCCAGCACCTGGGTGCTGCCCTCCGACAGGAAGGGAGCGTTCTTCTCCAGTCCCAGCAGAAGGTAATAGCCGAAGGTGCCGATGCCCACCGGAATGAAGGAGGTGGGGCGTCCCACAAGGCCCACCACGATGGGGATCACGTAGGGGATCCGCAAATAGAAGGCCAGCGGGATCAGGACGATCACGATGGAGAAGCCGGGCAGGAACAGATAGTGCAGCACGGCGGAGATGAAGACGATGCCCGCCGTCAGGATCGCGGCCTCCAGCGAAAGGGCATAGAGATGCACCAGCAGGAAGCCGATCACCACGCAGGTGATGCCCGGCCAGGTGAACAGGCTGGCCACCAGGGCGATGATCAGCACCACGTTCCACTTGGTCAGAAGCGGCTGATAGCCGAATTTGTCGTTGATGATGAACAGAGTCAGCAGCACAAAGCCGAACTTCAGCACAACGTCAATGTAGACGTTGTATTTCGCGTAAAACTCACGAAGCTTTTGTCTGACAAGTAATATCTTTTCCATTACCCCTCGTTCTGCTCCTGTTCCTGATTCTTGTAGTAGTTCTCCAGTTTTTTCAGGCAGGCCCGGTATTCGCCCCGGCCGTCCCTGGCCTTCCAGTAGCTGGAGGTGTAGACCAGCACCGTCAGGATGATGGTGACCACCAGGATCGACAGGAAGATGATGATGACCACCTTGATCAGCTGATAGAGCTCATCCAGCGCGAATTTGGTGAGGATGTCCTCCGCGTTCACCAGGAAGAGGCCCGCCATCACCAGCATGAACACGATGATCACGCCGATCACACCCTTGATCACCTGGAAGGCAACATAATCGCTGCCGAAAAAGCTTCCGGCAGTGACGGTGGCGCGTCGGTCTTTCTTCTGGATCATCTCGGCCTTTGTCATCAGCCGGACTTTTTCCTCGTCGATCATCGGTTCCTTCCCATCAGGTTATATTCTAAATCAGTATATCATAATTTTCGGACAAAACCAAATAGTTTCAGGAGTTCTGTTAAAAAAAGAAAGCTTTTTCACTCCGGCATCCTGTGCTCCGTCAGGATCACGGGCTCGTCGATGAACTCCCAGTCGGAGCGGTCCCAGATGTTGTCCGTCACCGCCGCCCAGGTGGTGGGCAGATACTGATAGCCGTTGTTCTCCTTTACGTCGAAGAGGCTGTGGTCCGTCATGATGAACTGGTCGTGCGCGTATTTTTCGCTGTCGTCGATGAGCTTGCCGGTAAAGGGATTGACCGGATCCTCCACCAGGCCGGAAAGGGCGATGTTCGGGATGTCCGCGTTGGACATGAAGGAATCATCCGTCTTAAATCCGGCGGCATTGAAGTCCTTTACCATCAGCAGCGGGAAAAAGCTGCCCCCGTACTTGTAGCGGACGCCGTCCTCCGAAAGATCCAGCTCGTCGATGCAGTGGGTGAAGTAGCCGTGGTCCGCTGCGATGATGATCCGCGTATTGTCGTACACATCGTTCTCCCGCAGGTAGTCCAGCCACTCTCCCACTGCCAGCAGCACCGACATGTTGGTCTGGTAGTGGACCATCTGGGTCTGGTTGTTGACGTGCAGCGTGATGCCGTCCACGGTAAAACGGTCCTGATGGGCCTCGTCGTAGGCGGTGTTGTCCACCTCGTCCGCGGGCTCGTATTCCGGCTCCGCCAGCAGGATCCCCTCGTGGGGCGTATCGTTGCAGAGGAAGAGGTAGGTGTCGCCCTCCTCCGTGATCTTCGTCATGGTATCCAGGCTTTTCAGCACGTTATAGGAATTGAGGAAAGCCTGATTGATGCCCTTAGCCACCGACAGGCTGCCCTCTTCGATCTCCTGTTCCTGGGTGACGGAGGTGTCGGCGCAGGCGTGATACATGCCGTTGTCGTAGAGCAGGACCTCCAGCCCCAGGGGCATGGATTTCATCAGAGAGAAGCAGAAGAAGTTGCGGCGGGTGTCCTCTATGATCTTCTGCTTTTGTTCCGGCGTGCCGAAAACGCCCTTGGTGATGTAGGTGCTGATCTCGGGATAGTCGTCAAAGACGGACAGGTCCGGGACCCAGGAATAGCCCGCGTAGGGCGGGTCGCAGACGGTGACGTCGTAGCCTTCCTCCAGAAAGCTCACCGGCAGCACCTTCAGGGCCTCGTTGTGCTTGTCCACCAGCAGTTCCGTATCTCTCTTGTTCAGCTCCACCGGCGTGTACTCATAGCCCCCCAGCATGGCCGGCACGCCCATGTTGGTGTGGGCGCCGTAGGACACCACGTTGGAATAGTAGGTGAAGCCGTCGAACATCTCCTTAAGCTCCGGCTTTTCCGCCGTCAGATAGGGGATCATCTCTCCCAGCTGGCGGTCCAGCATCAGCACGATCACGTTCTTACCGGTCTTGCTCAAGGTAAAGTGGGGCATGGTCTCCTCCCCCGCCACCTTGATCTCGCCGATGTCCTTTCCGATCCCGACGGCATTGATGCCCGCCATCACCGCCACGGCAAAGGAAGCCGCCAGCAGGACGGTGGTCACGGCCTTTTTCCACTTTTTCAGCAGGAACAGCAGCAGGAGCGCCAGGGCGGCCAGCACCAGATAGTTGACGATCACCTGTCCGGCGGAAAAGTACATGCCGTCCACGTATTTCAGCGTGGAGGACACGATGCCCAGCCCCCTGCCGAAGAACATGTAGTCCACCGCCGCGATGCCGCAGAAGACCCAGAGGCTCCGCTCAAAGAGCACTTTGCCCCGGGGGCCGGCCAGCCAGTAGAATACGCCGAACCACAGCAGGAAAAAGCCCGCCGCCAGCACGCCGGCATTCACCACGTACCAGACCGGGTTGAAGAAATAGGTCACGTCCACGAACTCCTGGGGAGAGCTGGCCACATAGGCGGAGGGGATCAGCACGCCGATGAACAGCGTGAGGAACACCGCCGCCAGCACGAAGAGCTTCCGGTCCGGCTGCGCCTCCTTCGGTTTCCTGCCGGAGGGAAAATACTTTTTAAACAGCCGCAGGCCCAGCGGCAGCATCAGAAGCACACCCACGATCAGCACGATGGGCTGCTTCAGCTGCGGCGCGCCCAAGGCGTCCGCCCCCAGCAGCAGTCCCAGCAGAGCCAGTCCTGCAATGAAGGTGATCCGGGCGATCACCTTCCCCGGCTGCTTCAGTTTATAGAAGATGTTCTTGCCCAGCGAGAACACGTTGTTCAGCGTCCAGTAGAACACCAGCCCCGCGGGCGAGTTGTACAAAAAGAACAGGAAAAAGACCGCCATGCCGTAGAGCTGGATCTTGGTCTTTAACGGGAAGCCCTTCAGGTAGATCGCCGCCGAGATGAAATTGATCGCCGTCATCAGGATCGGCAGCAGGTTCAGCGTCAGCGCGCCGATCTTCAAGAGCCCGTCCGGCGCGGACAGGTCCGCGATGGGGCCGAAGGACACCCCCTGCAGCAGGCTCAGCCCGGAGAGGAACTGGTAGGCCGCCATGAAGACGGGGATCTCCAGAAGCAGGGAAACGGAGCCCTTCAGCGCGTTGGCGGGCGAATAGTTATTCTGCCGGTAGTAGGTCTGGAGCATCATCATGCGCTCGTTGCCGGAGAAGGTCTTTTTAATGTGGTCCACGCCCTTTTTCAGCGCGGCTTCCGTGTCCCTGGCCTTCTCCTGCATGGCGTCGGCCCTGCGGTACAGGGGCAGCACCAGCACGTTCATGGCCAGGCTCAGGATGATGATGGACACCCCCGGCGAAAGCACCAGGTCATAAGCGGTGTCGAAGATGACCTCAAACAGCAGTTTTAAGGGACCGATCAAAAAAGTCCAGAGAAGTGAAAAGAACGACATTTAGTTTTCCTCCCCTCCTCTCAGTTCTTCGTATTTGTTGACAAGATAATCCGCGGCGCGGACCGCGCCTTCGCCCCGGTACTCCCAGGTCTCCTCCCGCACCGCCTGCCGGCCCGCCGCGTAGCGGGGATCCTCCAGACAGCGGTCGATCAGAGCCTTCATGTCCCCGATGCCTTCCTCGGTCAGCACCTCTCCCAGACGGGGCAGGGCCGAGACCGTCCAGATGGGCCGCTCCAGCCACCAGGCGTCGTAGGGGGCCAGGTCGAAGTCCGGATCGGTGTAGATCACCGGCTTGTCCCAGACCAGGGTGAAATCAAAGATCACGCCGGAAAAGTCAGACACCAGGATGTCCGAACGGCGCAGCACGTCAAAGTTGTCCCGGTCCCGGTTCCACTCCAGGTCCGCCGACTCCGGATACTCCTTCATCAGCTTGTCCATCAGCTCTTTCTCCGACTGGAAGGACTGGGGATGGGGCCGCACGATCACGTGATAGCCCGTCTTTTGCAGGGCTTCGATGATCTTTCCCCCGTAGACGCCGAAAAGGGCGGACTTCCCCCAGGAGGGGGCCAG
Organism: Lachnospiraceae bacterium; assembly: GCA_017613225.1. Lineage (GTDB taxonomy): Bacteria > Bacillota > Clostridia > Lachnospirales > Lachnospiraceae > UBA3774. The sequence goes on along the minus strand of JAGAEH010000136.1, from coordinate 2,751 downwards.
CAGAACCGTGCGGGGATGAGGCGGCGCCTCTCCCTCCCGCTCCCGGCGGGCGGCCATCTCGTCCATGTAGGGAATGCCGATCATATGAAGTTCCTTTTCGGGAAGCTGCCGCATCTTCTCCAGTTCCCGGATATCCTCTCCCTGATACTTGCCGGACAGCAGGACGGCGTCGTAATAGTCGATGCCGAACATGCGGTAGAGCACCACCTCGCTGGCCGCGTGGAGGATGTGGACGTAGTATTTCACCTTGGGGGAGCGCTTCCACTGATAGACCTCCAGGCCGGGGGTAGTGGAGAGCAGCACGGCGGCGTTCAGATTGTTCAGCCTGGTAAAGACTTTGTTGCCGGGGCCGATGTATTCGGCGGTGACGCCCTTGATCCCGCAGTCAAACACCGGATCGTCCTCCGAGGCCGTTAAATACAGCACCGGCTTCTCCCTCTTTTCCAGTTCCTTTAAGATGGGTTCAAAGATGGAAAAATACCGCTTGTTGTCGGAGAAAACGGCAAAGGGGATCTGCTCCGCGTCGGCCTTCGCGCGGCCTCCGCCAAGCTTTGACTGCATCTTCATGATAAAGGTGCGGATGGAATAGACGGCCACGCCGAGTATCCCAAGCAGCACCGTAAACAACATGCTCCCGGTACCGGGGTCGATATATGCTGAGATCATTAAAAAGCCCTTCATTTCATATGCCGCCCTGTCTGAAAACCCGGCGGACATATCGTTTAAAATCTACCATTTTCAGCTATAATCTACAAGCTTTTTCTGACCATGGTCACGGGAATTTAAGAAAACCGTCAGACAAAAACGGTCCGGAGCGGTGCAGATCCTCCGCGCAAAAAAGCCCCCGTCCTCGGGGGACAGGGGCTGTGGATGACGGTTTGGTCTTCCTTACTTCAGGGTGACCTTTGCGCCTTCGGCTTCCAGCTTGGCCTTGGCTTCCTCGGCTTCTGCCTTGGAAACGCCTTCCTTCACTACCTTCGGAGCGGCGTCGACAACGTCCTTCGCTTCCTTCAGGCCCAGACCGGTCATCTCGCGGACGACCTTGATGACCTTGACCTTGTTGGGGCCGATCTCGGTCAGCTCGACATCGAAGCTGTCCTTTTCCTCTTCCTGAGGAGCCTCAGCGGCAGCAGCCACGACAACACCGGCAGCAGCGGAGACACCGAACTTCTCCTCGCAGGCCTTTACCAGATCATTCAGCTCCAATACGCTAAGCTCTTCAACAGCAGCGATGATTTCTTCAATAGATAATTTAGCCATTTGTTTTTTCTCCTTTTCTTTATGCTTCAGTGGGTGCAGCTTCTGTTGCGGGTGCGGGGGCGGCTCCGCCCTCGGCCTTCTTCTCCGCGATCTGCTTGATCACGCGGGCAAAGTTGGCGATGGGTGACTGGATGCTGCCCATGAACTTCGACAGCAACACTTCTCTTCCGGGGATGGAAGCGATCACGTAGATACCCTTGTTGTCGTAGTACGTGCCGTCTACCACGCCGGCTTTCATCGAGATCGCATTGATCTTCTTGCAATAGTCCGATACGATCCGCGCGGGGGTCGTGGGATCGGTCTTGGATACGGCTAATGCGGTCGGGCCTTCAAGATCCTTTGACAGGGCCTCGAAAGCAGTGTCCTTCACAGCCAGCTTCACCAGCGTATTCTTGAAGACCTTGTAGGACACGCCGTTCTCACGCAGCTCTTTGCGGAGCTTTGTGTCGTCATCGACGGTGATCCCGCGGTAGTCTACCAGAACGACGCTCTTGGCGTCGGTGATCAGTTCAGAGATCTCCTGAACGACCGGCTGCTTCAATTCGACTTTCGCCATTGATCGGTTTACCTCCTTGTAGAATTTACCTTAGTTCGGAAGGTTTAAAGAAAAATCCTTCCGCAGCAAGGCGGAAGGATGTGGTTTCCAACATTCCCCTTCCTCGGCTGGCATGTTTAAGCCTTGCGGCGCCTGCTGTCTTCGGCAGTGGTTTTATGAGCGACGCTTTCGCGTTGTCATACTTAGGTATTCAGTTTTAAGCGTTCATGACCTTCACAGCGTTGACACGGACACCGGGGCCCATGGTGCTGGAAAGGGTGATGGACTTCAGGTAGGTGCCGCGGACTGCTGCGGGCTTGGCCTTTACGATGGCGCCCAGGACAGCGTCCAGGTTCTGCTGAAGCTGTTCGACGGTGAAGGATACCTTGCCCACCGGAACATGGATGATGTTGCTCTTGTCCAGACGATACTCGATCTTACCGGCTTTGATGTCGGCGATGGCCTTGGTCACGTCCATGGTGACGGTGCCGGCCTTCGGGTTGGGCATCAGGCCCTTCGGGCCCAGGATACGGCCCAGACGACCGACGACACCCATCATGTCGGGAGTGGCGACCACAACGTCGAAATCCAGCCAGCCTTCGTGCTGGATCTTCGGGATCAGCTCCTCAGCGCCAACATAATCGGCGCCGGCAGCCATTGCTTCGTCTGCCTTAAGGTTCTTCGCGAACACCAGGACCTTGACGGTCTTGCCGGTGCCGGCAGGGAGAACGACAGCGCCGCGGATCTGCTGATCGGCATGACGGCCGTCGCAGCCGGTGCGCACGTGCAGCTCGACGGTCTCGTCGAACTTGGCGCGGGCGGTCTCTTTGACCTTGGTGATGGCATCGGAAAGATCGTACAGCGTCATGCGGTCGACTTTCTTCGCAACTTCCTTGTAATTCTTACCTCTCTTCATCTTCCGTCCTCCTTAGTCCTCTACCACGATACCCATACTT
>JAGAEH010000135.1 GCA_017613225.1 Lachnospiraceae bacterium | reverse complement strand
GGAAGAGGCCGGGGTCGTCGGTTCGCGCAAGGAACAGTATTATACGGTTTACTTCCTGAACCGGGAGGTGCTGAACGAGTCCCTGCTGAGTGTCGCGGCAGCGGAACCGGAGCAGATCGACGTCCAGCAAAAGAGGGAAGAAGAGTACCGCCGCAAGGTGATGGAGGCCTTCTTTGAATATGGAAGGCTTCGGTCCATCCCCGTCCAGCGGAAGAAGAAGCTGATCTGCTATGAGCAGATCGCCGGCTCCTTTGAACCCGGCAGGGTGTATGAGGAAAAGGAGGTCAATGAGATCATCTCCCGGTTTCACGAGGATTACTGCACCATCCGCCGGGACATGATCAGTGAAGGAATCCTGAGCCGGGAAGGGAGCCGGTACGTCCGCCTGAAATAGAAGAGAAATCTGTATTCAGATTGAAAATCTCCGGATATTCGGATATGATTTATTCTATAGGGTTGGATCTGCGCCGCAAAGCCTGTCGATCCATTCCGGCTCCGGAAAAAGGGGAACTCCGGGCATGCGGGATGATGAGGGCGGCGCCTGTCTATGACAATGGACGTTAAGTGGAGGAATGTATGAAAAACAGAAGACTATCAGCGCTGGTAATGGCAGTATGTCTGCTTGTGGGAAGCTGCGCCTGCGGAACAGCGTGCGGCGGGAACAACGCCCTCGGCAGCAGTGTTAACTCAGCCGACCTGTCTCCCGCGGAGATCTCGGAGCTGGCCATGGACAATTTCGTAAAGAAGCTGCAGGCCGGAAACTATGTGGTCGGGAATCCCGCGAATGTGGTGACCAACGCGGTCTCGCCGGAGCAGGTGTACTTCGTATACCCGCACGAAGGCTACCCCACCATCTATGCGTACATGACCGCTAAGGGCGAGACTTTCGCCGCGCTCATAGAAAACGATGAGATGGGCGACATAGAATTCATATCTGCGGACACCGCCATAAATTCGGTGGAAGGACTGGTCCCCAACAACTGGATCAGCATCACGGACGGCAACCTGTTCGAGCTTTTCTACAACAACGTAGAAAAGCCTCTGGAGTTCACCTCCAACGATGAGAACGTCAAATATACCCTGGGCTGTCTCGGCGGATACGGACAGATGGCCCTGGAAGTGATGGAAGAAGTGCACATGGAATTTGATTCGGAAGATCCCACGACCGTGCATTTCACCGCCGCTGTCCCCGATGTCGGTACGTATTATTTCGATGATCTGGATCTTACCCTTAAGTTCGGCGAGGCAGAGGCCGAGCCTCACATAGAGGCATGGCTCAAGGCTCCCGAATATCCTAAGGTAAGGACGGCCTGGACCAGTAATGACGTCTCCGACATGGATCTTGTGTTCATGAGAGGATACGGCAAGGATACTGTTCCTTTCCCGGGCTTTGCCAGCTACGCTCTGACTTTCGACCCGAAAGCATACGATCAGTTTTTGGGCATACGCATCACCGACGCCCACGCCACGGAAAAGAACGTGGAAGAGTATAAGTCCCTGCTTCTAAGCAGCGGCTATGAGGAAGTCCAGGAGACTCAGGACGACGGCAGCACTGTAGCGGTCTACCGCAAACTGCTGAGGGAGAACTACCGTGCCTACGCGGAGCTTTACCCGCATTACGACAACGGTTTTGTGATGGAAGGCATGATGTACTACGAGGATCCGTCCTACGACGGCCTTGCCGCGATCAGCAGCGTAATGGAGCAGCATGGCTTCGCGGCCCTTGCCGAGACGGATCTGTTCGAAGGCTGGAGCGCGACCGACCAGTCGGCATCCAGGAACGAAGGCTTCGCGTATTTCTTCAACTACGATCTCTACATGCCTTTTATACTCAGCTTCAGCGATGACCAGGCCGCGAAAACCTACTGGGACGACTACGGTAAGAAGCTCCTGGAGCTGGGCTTTACGGAAACTTTTGTGGCCGGAGAAAATGTCAGGGATCTCAGGTCTTCGGACGGATCCAAGATCTTCAGGACCACCTTTAACGAAGGCTCTGTCATCCTGGAAGTCAAGAGCGAGAAAGTGCTGAGCGCCGAAGAGGTCAACAGGATGGCGGCCGAATACGGCATCCCGTCAGCGGATCTGAGCGGAAACGTCGGAGGCAGGGACCAGGCCGGGTACCGATACGAGACCACCGGCTTCACCGGGCTGTTCATTACCGCCACACAGCAATACGGGAGCAGCGCGGAGGCTGAGGCCTTCCTGGATGCCTACGCGGCCAAACTGCAGGAGGCCGGCTTTGAGATGACGGATCCCCAGAAGGCGGCTTCCGCCAGGATGTTCCTCTTCCTTAACCTTGAACAGGCAAAATACGTGGGATTCGATTATTTCCCCGGCGATGACGGGGCATCTGTTCTGTTCGAATTCTTCGCGTCCGATGCCGAAGGCGAGAGCATGATGACAAACGCGCTGAAAAGGTCAAAATGAGAAAGAAAAGCGTTGACAGGGGGAAACAATGAGTACATTACAGGAACTGGTTCGTTACTGCACCGATGAACATCAGCTGGGCGTGCTTCTGCTCACAGGTGAGTGGGGGTGCGGGAAGACGTATCTCATCGATAAGGATCTTACGGAAGCGCTCAGCAAGACCCATTTCATCGTCCGGGTCTCCCTGCTGGGCATTGACAGCATCGATGCTCTGAACAGCGCGGTCAGAAAGCAGTGGCTCCAGGTCTGCACACCGTTTTTGGGCAAGCTGAAGAGCGAGGCCGAACGGGTGAAAAGCCGCGGATCCATGGTCACCGCCCTTGCCAACGTCATGGCATCCCTCAACCCCCTCGGCGGCAGCATCGCCTCCGCACTGGTTGCCGTAGACCCCCTGGACTACATTCCCCTGGATCCGGTGGTTGAAGACCGCCATGACGAGAAAACGGAGAAGCGGGTAGTGCTGGTCTTCGATGATCTGGACCGCTCCAGGCTGGACCTGCACAGTCTCGTGGGCACGATCACAGAATACTGCGAGAACAAAGGATTTACGACCATCGTCGTCGCGGAAGAGGAGTTTGTGAAAACGGCCCGGCAGGCCGATCCCGCCATCTATAAGATGCTGAAGGACAAGACGATCGCCCATACGGTACGGTGCATCCCGGACTACCGGAAGATCATTCACGACATCATTGCGCAGCCCAAATGGGAAGATCCGGAATACGCGGAATATCTGAGTAAAAACGAGCAGGGCCTCTACGACATCTTTGTCTCCGGGCCCGTGGATCCGAAGAGCGGGGTCGACAAATACCACAATTTCCGCAGTCTGGCCTGTGCCCTGCAGGAGTTCTCCCGGCTCTATGAGATCATGAAGGAACAGAACATTCAAAACACAGATCCCTATCTGTTTTCCTTCGTTGCCTACATCCTCATCACAAGGAACGGGATCCGGAAGAACGGCCGGCCCTGCTTCGATTTCGAGGAAGAGGATATCCGGAAGCTGTATCCGGGCTACTCATCAGAAGCGCTGCCGGAGTGCATCCGGATGTGGATCGAATACGGCATCTGGGACGACGCCGCGATCCGGGAATTCATCTCAAGCCTGTCTTGAGCAGAGATCCTGCCCGGTCCTGGGCACGCAGATAAGCAAAGACCCTGTACTCGCGTGAATACAGGGTCTTTTTGATGTTCGGTCTCTTTGCGGCAGTTCTGTCTGCAATCATCCCTTGATGGCGCCGGCCACGAAGCTGTCCTGGATCTTCTTGGACAGGAAGATGTAGATGAACAGCGTAGGGAAGGTGGCGAGCACCAGGGCCGCGCCGATGGGGCCCCATTCCGTCGTATACTGGCCGGAGAGGGCCTGAACGCCCACAGGCAGGGTCCGCAGTTCGCTCTTGGAAATGAAGATGTTGGCGAACATCAGCTCGTTCCAGCACTGCAGGAAGGTGTAGATGCCCACGGTGGCCACGGCCGGTTTCATCAGCGGCACGATGATGCGCCAGAAGACGCCCCAGGTCCCGCAGCCGTCGATGCAGGCGGATTCATCCAGTTCCCTCGGGATCTCGTTCATGAAGCCCGTGCAGACCAGGATGGCCATGGACAGCGAGAAGGCTGAATAGGGTATGATCAGTGCCCAGTAAGTATTGAGCATGTGCAGGCGCGAAAGCGTGACATATACGGGCACGATGGAAGCGTGGATCGGGATCGTGAGACCCAGCATGAAAAACTTGTTGAGTGTTTTCCGCCGCTTCCAGATCATGCGGGTCAGCGCGAAGGTGGCCATCAGCGCTACGAAAAGGGTGATGATGATCGTAGCGGTCGCCACGATGGTGCTGTTCAAAAAGTACTTGGCCATGTTGCCGGTATTCAGAGCTTTTTCGTAGTTGGACCACAGCCATTCCTTCGGCAGGCCCACCGCGTTGTCCCCAAAGATCTCGGCGTTGCTCTTCAGCGAGAAGGTGAACATCCAGTACACGGGGAAGAGGTTGACGAGCAGCCAGATGACCAGTCCGATGTAAATGATGACTCTTACGGCTTTGCTGTTGTTGTTTTTCATGGCCTCATTCCTCCCTCTCTCTGAAGATCAGATTGATCAGCAGGGCAAACCCGAAGCAGAGCAGGATCAGTATGACTGCGATCGTACTGCCCATTCCGTAACGGTTGCGCAAGAACAGCATGCTGATCATCAAGGTACTGGGCACTTCCGTCGCATGCAGAGGACCGCCGTTCGTCAGAACGTAGATCATGTCGAAGGACTTCAGTGAACCGGTCACCGCGAAGATCACGCTGATGCGGATGATGGGCTTGATGTAGGGCAGAATGATGTGGCGGTTGATCTGCCCGTTGGTCGCGCCGTCCAGCATGGCGGCCTCGATCAGTTCGGCCGGTACGCTCTTTCCACCCGCGTACAACAGCAGCATGTGATAACCCACATATTGCCTCAGGATCGGCACGAGCACCGCGCCGAGAGCGGTATCCTTTGATCACAGCCAGATCTTTGCCCAATCCTCCAGTCCGATGCCGCGCAGAAGCGTGTTCAGAATACCGTAGTCCGGATTGTAGATCTTCAGCCACAGCTGGCCGATGACGACCGTGGAGATCAG
>JAGAEH010000134.1 GCA_017613225.1 Lachnospiraceae bacterium | reverse complement strand
GGTCTCTTCGATGTAGATGATGGCATAGTCCTCGCTCTCCCTGGTCAGGGAACGGAGCGCGGCCTGCGCCTCTTCCACATTCGCGGCCGGGCAGGCCGTAAGGCCCAGAGCCTTAAAGCCCATTACCGTCTCGCTTCCGCCAATCACCGCAATTTTAAGCATACAGATCACGCAGCCTTTCTTTTATGGTCTGGGGATCCACCTTGGCCAGGCGGCCGGTGAGGATCATGCGGACAGCCGTCATCTCGTTCTCCAGCGCGGCGCAGTAAGCCACTACGGCTTCACTGCCGTAACTGACCATCTTGGCCTTCTGGAGATACTTGTTCAGCGCGTTGTCGCAGGCCAGCTCAAACTGTGTCATGGAGCCGCCTTCCACCACGTCGCCCAGCAGGGCAGCGGCGGCGGACAGATCAGACCAGGAGAACAGCGCAGCAAGGCTGTCCTTGTCCTCCGCGGCCAGAAGCCTGGCCGGCTCCACATTGCCGCCCTCCACAAGCGCTTCCTTTAAGAACGCGGTGTCCTTGCCCATCTTCATGGTGCGGACGGCCGCCTTCAGATTGGAGGCGTCGATCATCAGTCTGGCATAGCCGCACAGGAAATCGTTCTTTTCCGAAGCGGCTTCGTCGGCGAACTCCTTGAAATACGCGCGGTCCAGAATGAAGTCGGCCTGCTGGGGATTGGAAGTCCGCGCCAGCAGGGATCTCGCCTCCTCCATGGCCTTGGCCAGGACAGGAGGGATCTCCTTCATGTCTTCGTTCTCGTACGCGCTCTTCAGCTTGTTCTTGTCCACGCGGCCGGCGTCGGACAGCAGTCTGACCGCCGAAAGCCCCATGGCCTCGGACTTGATGATCACCTTGGCGTTGTGGTAGTCGTACTTCATGCGGAACAGATCCGTGACGGTACTGTCCGGAGAAAGCTTGGTGAGCTCATCGTAGATCTCGCCGCGGTGCTTTTCGAGGCTCTCTTCGATCTCCCTCGCGTTCATCTGCGACATATCTTCATAACCGCAGTCCGTCAGGGCCTTGGCCGCGTCTTCAAAACTGGCGGCCTCCAGCATGCGCGCGGCCTTCTCCTTGCTCAGCATCTTCGGCTCGCGTGCCCGCAGGATCGCGGATAATGTAAGATAGTCTTCTTGTCTTTTAGCCATCTGTCTTCCCCCTGTCGGGATCCCTTATGAAAACAGAACCTTCGCAACGTCCGCGGAAAGCTCCGCCTTGCAAAGATCGATCAACAGTTCCACCGTGCAGTTCACTTCGATGTTTCCGCGCTTTAAAATCAGACCGCCGGCAAAATCGCCGGTATTCTTGGAGAGCTTGAACTTGCCCCCTTCGAATTCCGCATCGGCCATCTTGATCAGTTCCTTGCCGAGACTGACGGCGTCGGCCTGGTTTAAAACGACCTCTTCGGTGCCGGTGACAGCGGATCTGACGATCAGTCCGGTCAGGAACTTCAGATACTCCTCCTTCGGCATGGAGAGGATCCGCTTTTCGGCCGTGTCGAAGGCCTTGGCGACCATCTCCTGCTTCATGGCCAGGATCTCCTTCTTGGCTTCCATGCCGATGATGCGCTCCCGGCTCTCCACCAGGTCGTCGCCGGCTTTCTGCCCGCGGGTGATCACATCCACGTAAATGCCCTTGGCCTTGTTGTTAAACTCTTCGCGGATATCGGCGCACTGCTTTTCTGCCTCTGCGGTGATCGCATCGGCCTTTGCCTGCGCATCGGCCTTGATATGTGCGATGATGTTTTCAGTGCCCTTCATAGATCATCCTCTCAAACTATTATAACGTGATGGAGTTCAGCATCAGGAAAGATGCCAGCAGGCAAAGGATCGCGTAGAACTCTACGACGATACACATGATCATGCCCTTGGCCCAGTCATCCGGCTTCTTGGCCAGGATGTTGATGGACGCCACGGCAACCTTGCCCTGTGCGATGGCGGAAAGCAGACCGCCGACGGCAATGGGAAGGCAGGCGTTGATGACCTGCATGCCCTGCTCCACGGTAAGGGCCGCGCCGGCACCGCTGACTTTCATGAATGCCAGGAAGAAAATGACGAAGCCGTACAGACCCTGCGTACCGGGGATGACCTGAAGGATCATGACCTTACCGGATTTGCTGGGATCCTCGGATACCAGTCCCGCGCCTGCCTGACCGGTCATGCCGGTACCCTTGGCGGAGCCGATGCCCGCCAGCAGCGCTGCCAGAGCCGCACCCAGAAGGCCTAACGCAGTTCCTCCGATGCTCTGCAATAAAGTTTCCATAGTTCCTATCCTCCTTAAATTTTAAATAAAGAATATTTGTTCTTAATTGTTCTCTTTTGTTCTGAGGTACTTGCCGTCGATGGTCAGGGGCGTAAAGGCCCTGCCGCCGTCCTCATAGAATTTGCCGAAATACTCCAGGGCCTGCAGACGCAGGTCGTGGACGTAGCAGCCCAGCAGGTTCAGTCCCAGGTTCATGGCGTGGCCCAGCAGGAAGATGATCACGAACACGATGATCGTCAGCGGATTCACGCCGCTCCCCTTCATGGGCATGGTGGCGACGGTGTTGAACACCTGTCCGATGACTGCGCCGGCCAGCATCAGGGCCATGATACGGGAGTAGGAAAGAATGTCGCCGAACCAGCCGGTCACCGTATTGTAAAGAGCGCCGAAAGGCGCCGTGATGAAGCTGGTGATCTTCTTCGACTGGCTGTAGGCCAGGTAGCCGGATCCGATGAGGAGCGCCGCTACGCCGATGATCAGGATGACGAGGCCCACCGTCTTCAGGCCGGGGGCTTTGCCGGTGAGCATCGGGATGGCCATCAGGATGCCGCCGATGAGGATTACCCACAGAGGGACTTCCTCGCAGAGGCCGCTGATCAGGTTGCCGGACTTGGCCTTCTTATAGAAGTTGATGGCCAGGCCGGTGTTCAGGTGCAGCGCGCCCAGGGCCATGGAGCCATACAGCACCATGGTACTGTTCTTGACCGGGCTGAACAGGTAGGGCAGCTGGATGCCGAACAGCTGTTCCAGCACGTCGCTGAAAAAGCTTCCCGTCAGCGCGCCGCAGACAAAGGTGGCGATGCCGCAGTACAGCAGCAGCTGGCAGAAATACAGCGATCCCTTGCGGGGCTTGATCTTCTTCATGGCAATGGCCGCGGCCACCACCATGATGATGCCGTAACCCATGTCGGCCATCATCAGGCCGAAGAACAGGATGAAGAAGGGGGCCATCAGCGGGTTGGGATCCAGCGTGCCGTAACGGGGCAGGCTGTACATCTCCGTCACCATGTTCAGGGCGTTGGTGAATTTGTTGTTCTTCAGTTTAACGGGAACTTCGCCATACTCTTCGGGAGCCGGATCCTCCAGGCTCCAGGCGCAGTCGTAGGTTCCGAAGATCTTCTCCACTTCGGGAACGGACTCCTCCGGTACCCAGCCGGTGAATACGGCGGAGGTCTCCGTGTGGAACATCTTTTCGTCGGAGGAAGCGATGGCGATCCTGGTGGCCAGCTTGTCGGCGGCCAGCTTCAGGTCGGACTGTCTGTCCCCGAGAGCCGTGATCTCCTCCTGGAGATTTTTCCGTTCCTTAAAGAGTTTGGACAGATGCGCCTTGGAAGCCATGATGTTGGCCTTGGCGACGCCGCTCTGGCCGGACAGCGTGGACAGCGTAAAACCGAAGCCCCGCAGGGTCTCCAGCGCTTCGTTTGCCACGTCCTTCGCGCAGATCAGCACCACATAGTGCTGGGACTTGTCGGTACTAATGGGGTCCAGCTGGATCAGCTCGCTGACGTTCTCCAGTTCCCTTTCCACTTTGTCCAGGGATACGCGGGCGGGGATCATGCCCATGTAGACGGCAGTAGTCTGGGTGCCCTCGCAGTCCAGCGGCATATCCAGATTGGCCCAGGGCAGCAGCGCCTCCTTGTTGCTGCGCTCCCGGCTTTCATCGCCGGCGATCCGCTTGATGCGGCCTTCCTTTTCCACGATCTGCTTCGCGGTCTGTACGGCCTCCGCCAGTCCGGTCTCGTCCAGGAAGACTTCCTTTTCCAATTCCGGCTTCGCGGAAAGCAGTTTGGACTTCTGCGGCGCGTAGCCGTTCAGGATGGAGATGGCGGAGGTGAGGGTCTGATGCTGCTCCTTCAGGGAGATCAGATCGCTGTCGCTTTTGGAAAGCAGCTCCTCGTAACCGGTGCCGGCCAGCTCTTCCTCCATCTCGTCGATCTGCACGCAGCCGCATTTTACCAGGGCTTTCAGCAGATCGTCCCGTTTGGAATCCAGGACAGCCAGCTTCAGTTTTTTCATTTTCTGAATGGCCATGGCTTACCCTCTGATGATCTTTTCAATGACGAGGCCTGCCGCCTCTTCCATCTTTGCCTGAGCGGCTTCGTACAGGCGGGTCTTTTCGTCCTCCGTATTGCGGTTGGCGATCTTCTCCTTGCTTGCAGCCGTCTCCCGTGCGCTGTTTTCGATCTTAACACATTCGTCCGCAGCCATGCTCCTGGCGGTCTCTATGGCCTCCAGGCCTTCCTTTTCGGCGTCGATCAGCATCTGCCTTGCCTTGCTTTCCGCAGACGTGATCATCTCTCTGGCTTCGGTCTCTGCCTGTGCGATACTGGTGATCGCTTCGAACGTCATCGGCACACCTCCTATATATTGTGTGGTGATCCGGAAATAGATACCGGATGATAGCTATAGATATGTGAATTTTAGCATAAAAAAGGCCTTTAAACAAGGCCTTAAGCGTGATATTCCGTAAACTTTCGCAGATGGGCGGGATCCTCTCGCCCTGTTCTGACTATTCCATGTACAGGCTCTTGAAGTCGTGGCAGTACCGTTCCCGCTCTTCCGGCGTCAGGTCCAGGAACATTTTGAAGGTCTCCATGCTGACAAAGCCGGCGGAGAACAGCAGTTCCGTGTACTCTTTCTTGTCAAAGCCGTACTCCTTCTCCCATTGCTCCAGTTTTCGAAGGCCGTAGTAGTAGCAGTTGAAATAGCCGCGCATGGTCTGATGGGCCAGCACCTGTCCCCTGGCGGAGGTGAAGTCCAGTCCCAGTTCCCTCTTATAGATCTCGCAGGCCTCGCCGATTGTGCCGCCGAAGTAGTTCAGCGTCAGGTCCACCCAGATGCGGGTCGCCACGTGATGGCGGCGGTAGGCTACGTGCAGTTTGTAGAAGAGGTCTTCGTCAAAATTGTCCTGGAAGGCCCGCTCCGTGCGCACACAGGTGCCCTCTAAAAGCGGGATGTTCTTGCCGCCGATCTTCATCACCTCG
>JAGAEH010000133.1 GCA_017613225.1 Lachnospiraceae bacterium | reverse complement strand
GTCTGCATGCCGTCGGAGATCCCCGTCCGGGGATGGCTTTCTGCCGTCTGTCCCGCAGGCCGGCTGGTGTTTGCCTGTACTCCCGCAGGCTGACTTGCCGCTGGTCCCGGCGTGCGCTCCAGGTCGGGCCGGAAAGCGCCGGCCTGATCCGCCGCCTGTCCCGCGGCATTCTGGCCTTGGCCAAGCTGCCCGGCACTCGTCTGCTGCGTCTTCTGCGCGGACTCCTGCGCAGGCATTTCCATCTGCCTGGTCCCGCAATAGGGGCAGAACTTTACGCCCTCCGGAACCTGTTTCCCGCAATTATGGCAAAACATCCTTCTTCCTCCGCTTTAGTCTTCTCAAAACCGTTTCAAATACAAACTGCCGGGGGCCTTACGGCTTCGTCCCCAGCAGGTCGATGATGCAGTCTATGCTCTTTTCTTCCACCGCCAGCGTCAGATCCGGCTCGTGCATGTGCTCCAGGTAGTGGGCGTCGGAATCACTGATGATGCGGCAGCCCTCCAGATAGGGGTGCTCCGCCCGCAGCCGGTGGAGGTTCTTCAGGTCCTTGATCTCCGCAGTGACGAACTTGCTCTCCGGGGGGATGAAGCCCAGGTTGGAGATCAGGCTGGTGCTGGTCTTGTCCAGGTGGGCCGGGAACATCACCCCGTCGTAGCTCTTTACCAGGTCCCACACCGCGTCGAATTCGATGTCCGTGGCGTTGATCAGCAGGTTCGGCTCCGTCCCGATGATGTTGTCCTCCGCGTCGTACAAAAGCTGCCGTCCGAAGATGGCCTCCCTGTTCGGCACCTTCATCAGATGCCCGTAGACGTAGGAATCGAAGTCCAGGGCCGCCTCCAGCGTGCGGAACAGGCACACCGCGTGCACTTCCTCCATGGTGGTGAGTTCCATGCCCGGGATCAGCAGCACGCCGTAGTTTTCCGCCGCCTGCATGGCGGGGCCGCAGTTGCGGCAGCTGTTGTGGTCCGTCAGGGCGATCACGTCCAGCCCCATCACGGCAGCCATGCCCGCGATGTTGGCAGGCGTCATCTCCTCGTCCCCGCAGGGGGACAGGCAGGAGTGGATATGAAGATCATAGCTTACATTGATCATGCATTCAGCGCTCTGTAGATCTGCAGCGCCGCGTCGAAGATCGGCATCTCGGTGGCCAGCACGGTCACGCCCTGCTGGGCGGCCTTGGACGCGGCGTTGGCGTCCAGCTGGGCGTTCTCGGCCAGGATCACCACCGCGGCGTCAGCCAGGGTGGCCACGGCCAGGGTGTTGATGTTGCCCATCACCGTCACCCAGGCGCAGTCCGCGGGGGCCTTGCCCATGGCAATGCTCAGCAGGTCGCAGCAGAAAACCTTGCCGATCTCCCGCTCCGTCTCATCGCCTTCATTGATCACCTTGTACCAGTTTTTATCGATAAGATCTTTTACTGTCATTTATTCGTCCTCTTTTCGTCGCTCTTTTTATCCAGCGAGCTCATGTCCTTCTTGATGGCCGAGAAATACTCCCGGAACACTGCCATGCTTTCATTTTCCGCCGCCTTAGGGTCGTCCTCCAGCTTTTTGGAGATGGTCTCCAGCTCGCTGGTCACCTTATGCAGTTTCTCCCGCAGGAAGTGGATGCAGTCGTTTTCGGAAGCTTCGCCCTTTACGATGTCCTCTGCCAGCGCCTTGCAGTTGGGCGCGCCGCAGATGCCGCAGTCCAGGCCGGGCAGCTGCTTTTCAATGCGCTCCGCCTTGTTCAGACGGGCAAAGCTCTCCAGCATGTTGGATCCCAGGCTGAACACCGGCAGGTATTCCACCTCCCTGGTATTGGGGATCACGCTGCGCTGATCCTCCTGCAGGCGGCTGACCGTCACCGGCATGTATTTGCGCAGCTTTTTCAGCCTGGCCTCTGCCACATAGGCGTTCTCCACCGTCAGGACGCCGCCCACGCAGCCGCCGTTGCAGGCGTTCAGCTCCACAAAATCCAGCTCCTGGAATTTCTGATCCTCCAGATCCTCCAGCACTTTCATCACTTTCTCCATGCCGTCCGCCGCCAGATAGTTGTCCCGCAGCAGGCCGGCGGCCTCTCCGCCCCTGGTGCCCCAGCTGACGCCGATCTTGCCCGATTCGTTGATCTCGGTGTAATCGGTGCGGGATACGGCCTTCATGTGGGCCAGAAGCAGCGGATAGACGTCCTTGATGGCGATGACACGGTCCACCTGGCTGTGTTCCACCGTA
The DNA here is from genome assembly GCA_017613225.1 of Lachnospiraceae bacterium. Classification (GTDB taxonomy): domain Bacteria; phylum Bacillota; class Clostridia; order Lachnospirales; family Lachnospiraceae; genus UBA3774. The sequence continues at coordinate 3,324 of JAGAEH010000133.1, read as the reverse complement.
AGGGGATCCCTGGCATAAGCCACTTTGGAGGGGCAGGGGGAGATAAAGAATATGCCGATCTTGTCCCGGTGCAGGCCCGTCTTCTCCTGAGCCCTCTTCAGCGCCAGCTCCGCGGCCACCTCGATGGGAGGGTTCAGCGGCAGCAGCTGCGGCAGCAGATTCGGGAACTTGATGGAGATCAGCCGCACGATGGTGGGGCATGCCGTACTGATGAAGGGGCCTTCTATCTCATCTTTGTGCGCCTCTATGTACTCGCGGGAGGCCTCCGATACCAGTTCGGCCGCAGCGCTGACCTCGAACACGTCGTCAAAGCCCATGCTGATCAGGGCGTTCAGCACGATGTTCGGGTCGTCCAGGTTGTGGAACTGGGTATAGAGGGACGGCGCCGGAAGCGCGACCCTGTAGACAAAGTCGTTCATGGACGCAATGTCGTCGTGGTCCGCCAGCTTCGCGTGATGCGGACACACGCGGATGCACTCTCCGCAGCTGATGCAGAGCTCATCCGTGATCCTGGCTTTTCCGTCCCGGATGCGGATGGCACCGGTGGGACAGCGCTGCAGGCAGGTGGTGCAGCCCTTGCACAGGGACTTGTCCAGCGAGACTGCGTGGTAGAAAAAACGATCCATTGGATCCTCCTATAATTTCACGATCATGGTGATGGTGGTGCCCTCTCCCAGCAGAGTCTCGATGTCCAGGCTGTCGGTGTTCTTCTTCATGTTAGGCAGTCCCATGCCCGCGCCGAAGCCCAGGTTCCTGGTGGCGTCGCTGGCGGTGGAGAACCCAGCCGTCATGGCCTTCTCCACGTCCGGGATGCCGGGGCCCACGTCGGCCAGGATCATTTTGATCTGCTCCGGCGTGATCTCCACGGTGATCTCGCCGCCGTTGGCGTGGATCACCATGTTCACTTCACCTTCATACATGGCGATGGCTACCTTGCGCACGATATTCGCGGGCACGCCCATCTGTTTCAGCTTGTGCTTGACGTCACTGCTCACTTCTCCGGCGCGCTGGAACTCGCCGTCTATCACCTGATACTTTAAAACAATGGCATCTTCCATGTCGGTGTCCTCTGTTCACATGCAGCCGGAACCGGCTCCGGCCTGGTACAGTTTTCCGCAGGTGGAGAACATGCCGAAGCGGGTCTTCATCACCACGCGGCCGTCGTCTTCCGCCATCTGGAGCATCTCCGGAGTGGGCTGTTTGCCGCGGATGAAGATCAGGCATTCCAGATCCAGCATGTCCGCGGTGCGCATCACCTGGGTATTGCACAGGCCCGTCAGCAGCACGGAATGCTCGTTGGTGAACGCCAGTACTTCGCTCATCATATCACTGCCGCAGATCGAACCGATCTCCTGATCCAGCAGGTCCTCTCCCACCAGGATCTCCGCCTCGATGATCTTGGCAGCATCACGTAAAGTCATAGTATTATCCTCCGTATTAAAACTGTGATGATTATAGCAAAAGCCGCGCGAATAGTAAAGGGAATGGCGAGCATGCATGAGGGACGGTCCTCCATGCACGAAAACCGCCCCTCATCTTACATCTGTATTCTGTTTACTTCACGTCTTCCATCCAGTCGGGCAGATCTTCCTCGGCGACGGCCTTCCCGTGCTCCGTAATGAAAGCCAGCAGCGCGTCATAGGAAAAAGGCGTCTCCTCCCGCTCATAACGCACCCAGGTGTCCTCCGTCTCCATGTCGCACAGGCTGCCGCCGTCAAACCAGAGCATGTGCATGGGGCCGTCCTCCACCCGGCAGACGAAGATCACCGCCATGCCGTCCCGGTCCATCTGCTTCTTCTCCTTAGGAGCGTAGGTGCCCTTGATCAGGTCGCTCAGGGCGTCATAGACGTCATCGTCTTCGATGGACATCTTGAGCCAGTTTCCCTCCTCCGTCCGGAAATAGAGGAACTTGCCCAGGTCCAGCGGTACGGACAGATGCAGTTTGTCGTTTTTGAAGAAACGAGGCACGATGGCAAAACCGACCAGGATCAGGATCATGCCGATCAGCAGGTAGTAGCGGACTTTGTAGCTGAGCTGATGGAGCCTTTCGATCCGCGCGATCAGATCGTCTCCCGCCGGATCTTCGCCCTCCTTTACCGAGGAGGACGACACCCGCTTCATCACCTCTTCCGCGGATTCGCTGTCCTTTTTCTCCACTCTGTTTTCAAACCAGTCAGATCCCGACATCTTTCCTCCTTCTGTCAGATGAGACGCTTTTCCTTGGTCCCCTCTAAATTATCATTTTGCAGCCCCCCGGTCAACCACTCTTGTGGCGTCCCGCATGCCATTGACAAAGCCTTTCCCGGAGTGTTACATAGAATCATGACATTCGGAGGTGACCCATGTACGACATCTATCAGTCTTTCGATCATGAAGAAGATTTCGCCGATCTGGACGCGGAAGGCGCCGTATGGCGGCTCTCCAAGGCGATCCAATGCCGGACCGTCAGCGGCTGCGAGGATCCCGGACCTTTTGACAAACTGCACGATCTGATGCGGGAGAGCTATCCCGCCCTCATGTCCGCCGGCCATTTTCAGACGGTGGGCCGCAGCGTGCTGATCACGGTCCCGGGGAGACAGCTCCAGCTTCCTCCCGCCCTGTTCATGGCCCATCAGGACGTGGTCCCCGTGGTGGAGGGCACCGAAGGGGACTGGACCTGGCCCGCCTTTTCCGGCGCGGTGGAGGAGGGCTACGTCTGGGGCCGGGGCACCCTGGACATCAAGGAGATGGTCTTCGGCGAGCTGGAGGCGGCGGAATACCTGCTCTCCCGCGGAAAGCGGCCGACGCGGACCATCATCCTGGCCTTCGGAGAGGACGAAGAGACCTGGGGCAAAGGCGCAAAAGCCATCTCCGACCTGCTGAAGGCCCATGGCACCAGGCTGGCCTTCGTCCTGGATGAAGGCGGGACCGGCATCGACGACGGCGTGATCTACGGGGCTCCCGGCGTGAAGATCGCCTCCATCGACCTGATGGAAAAAGGCTACGCGGATCTGCGCCTCTCCGTAAAGAGCAAAGGCGGCCACTCCAGCATCCCCTGGGGCGGCACTTCCCTGGGACGGCTGTCCCAGGCCATCGCGGCCGTCGTGGACCATCCTTTCCCCGCAAAACTGCCTGCGATCGTCAAGGCGATGTTCGAAGGCCTGCGTCCTTATGTCACCATGGAGCCCCTCAAAACACTGTTAAAGGACGTCGACGCCAACCAGGACGCCATCGCCTCCTTCTGCCTGCAGAACAAGCTCCTGTTCAACCTGGTGGTCACCACCATCGCCCCCACCATGATCCACGGCAGCAGCTCCGCCCCCAACGTGATGCCCCAGAACATGG
>JAGAEH010000132.1 GCA_017613225.1 Lachnospiraceae bacterium | reverse complement strand
GCAGGTCTTGGGCTCGGTGCAGGTGGCCTCCGTCCAGGTGTGGCCCAAAGGTTCCCCTTCGGTCTTGCCACAGAGAACCTTGTGGCAGGATTCGCACATCTCTACTATGCCTCCAATCCAGAAGCCTCTTTCCACTTCCTGAAAGCGGCAGAACGTTATCTACAGGGTCTCAAGGATCTCCCAGCGGGAGAATAGGTCCTCGATCTCCGTTTGGATCGCCTGCAGTTCTTCCTGGAGCTGCAGGCATTTTTTCATATCGGTAAAGACATCTTCTCTGGTCAGTTCCATGTTGATGGACTCCGAGCGCTCTTCCAGCTTCTGGATGCGCGCTTCGATAGCGGCTTTCTCGTTCTTCAGCTTGCGTTCTTTTGCAAGACGCTCTTTATCCGCTTTCCAGTCCTGGGCGGCCTGTGTGGCAGTCCTGGCACTGGTGACATTAGCCGCGGCTTCCCTTGCGGCTTTCTTCTCCAGATAATAGTCATAATTACCGTGATAGTCATCGAACCGTCCGTCTGTCAGATCCAGGATACGGTCAGCGATCACATTGATGAAATAGCGGTCGTGGGAGACAAAGAGGATGGTGCCGCCATAATCCCGCAGAGCGCACTCCAGCACTTCCTTTGAGAGGATATCCAGGTGGTTGGTGGGCTCGTCAAGGATCAGCAGATTGCAGGGTGAGATCAGAAGCTTCGCCAGCGAAAGTCTGCCGCGTTCCCCGCCGGACAGGTCACCGACCAGCTTGAACACATCATCCCCGACGAAGAGGAAAGTGGCCAGTACATTCCTGATCTCGGTATCGGTCATGTCCGGATAGGCTTCCCTTATCTCGTCGAATAACGAGAGGGAATCATCCAGCAGCTGCTGTTCCTGGTCATAGTAGGCCACTTCTACATTCGCTCCGAGGCGGAAGTCCCCCTGATCGGGTTCGACCGCATGGTTGAGGATCTTTAGGAACGTCGTCTTTCCGGTACCGTTCTCTCCAATGATGCCGACGTGCTCCCCGCGTCGGATGTCCAGATCCACATCGGAGAACAGTTCCTTTTCGCCAAAAGACTTGGACAACCCGCGGACGGAGAGGACGTCATTGCCGCTGCGGTCGCTCTCTTTGATGCGGATGCGCAGTTTTTCCATCTCCATCTGGGGTTTTTCCAGACGCTCCAGCTTTTCCAGCTGCTTGACGCGGCTCTCTGCCCGTTTGATGGACTTTTCCCGGTTATAGGAGCGCAGCTTTTCAATGACTTTTTCCTGGTGGGCGATGTAGGCCTGCTGCTCCTGCCAGTGCTTTAATTCCGCCTCCCTGGCGGCTCGCTTCTTCTCCGCGTACTGGGTATAATTGCCCAGATAGACGCCGACTTTAGCCCGGTCAATGTCGATGACCTTGGTGACCACGTGGTCCAGGAAATACCGGTCATGGCTCACCAGGATCACAGCGCCGTCATAGGAAGCCAGGAAGCCTTCCAGCCAGGAGACGGAACCGATGTCCAGATGGTTGGTGGGCTCGTCCAGCAGGATCAGGTCCGGCTTGGTCAGCAGGATCTTACCCAGGGATACACGGGTCTTTTCCCCGCCGGAGAGCTTGCTGCAGGGTTTGTGGCCGTCCTCCTCGGTAAATCCCAGGCCCTTCAGTACGCCGGTGATCTCACTCTTGTAGGCATAGCCGTCCCGCAGGGTGAATTCGTGGTGCAGGCGGTCGTATTCAGCCAGATAAGAGGACTGTTCCTCGGAAGCAGAACCGTCGATCAGTCCGTAGAGCTCCGTCAGCCGCTGCTCCATGTCGATCAGCTCCTGCTTGGCCTTCTTCAGTTCCTCATAGATGGTGTTATTGCTGTCCAGATCCTGATACTGGGCAAGATAGCCGATGCTTTTGCCCGCGGAAAGGTAGACCTCCCCCGAATCCGCCGGTTCTTCCCCGGTGATGATGCGGAGCAGAGTAGTCTTTCCGGCGCCGTTGACGCCGACGATGGCGGCCTTTTCCTTGTCCTCTATCACAAAGGAAGCCTGGGAAAGGATCACGTCCGTGCCGAAGGATTTATCGATCTTGCTGCAGTTGAGTATCATAGTCGTTCACCGCAGGCAATTATAGCTGAAAGAGGGCAGTAATACAAGAATCAACAGACTTTGAAAATGGAAAGTGGCGGAAAAGATTGACAAAAAATTGCTTAAGTCGGCGCCGAAAGATTGACAAAAAAGTGAATAAGTGCTACATTTGCAGGAACAAACAGGGGGTGCATGATGAACAAAAATGTAGTTTCAGATGCGGTAAAACGTCGTCTTCCCAGGTACTACAGATTCCTGTCCGTCCTGCAGGAAGAGAAAGTCGAACGCATCTCTTCTGAAGAACTGAGCAAGCGGATGGGCGTGACCGCCTCCCAGATCCGCCAGGACCTGAACAACTTCGGCGGATTCGGCCAGCAGGGCTACGGCTATAACGTAGACAAGCTGAAAAGCGAGCTGGGCCGCATTTTGGGGCTGGATACCGCTCATAATATCATCATCATTGGCGCCGGCAATCTGGGCCAGGCGCTGGCCAATTATTCCAATTTCCAGACCCGCGGCCTGATCGTCAAGGGCATCTTTGACATCAGGGAGGATCTGATCGGCAAAAAGGCCGGAGACCTCACCGTCATGCCCATGGAAGCGCTGGAAGATTTTATTAAAGAAAACAACATCTCCATCGCCACCCTGGCCATCCCGAAGGAGCCTGCGCCTACCGTGGCCGCCATGCTGTACAGCTACGGCATCCGCGCTTTCTGGAACTTTGCCCACGTGGACCTGGATCTGCCGGAGGATGCCGTGTCCGAAAACGTACACCTTTCCGACAGCCTGATGCAGCTGACTTACTGGCTTAACAACGGATGAAAAAAGTACTGGATCCCCAACAGATGAAAGCAGTGGAGCGGGTCGCGATCGACGAGATCGGGATCCCTTCTCTGGTGCTGATGGAACGGGCGGCCCTTGCCTGCGCGGAAGAACTCCGCAAACGGTTTGAAGGCAGGACGGGCGTGTTGATCGTCTGCGGCACCGGCAACAACGGCGCCGACGGCCTGGCTCTGGCCAGGATCCTGAAGCTGTGGAAGTGGACCGTCAGTGTGCTTATCATAGGCGATAAAGACCGCGCCACGGAAGAGTGGAAGACGCAGTATGATCTGTGCCAGAAACTGAAGGTCAGGGAGACCAAGCTTTTTGCCGAGGCGGATATCATCGTGGACGCCATTTTCGGGATCGGCCTTAGCAGGGAGATCACCGGAGACGCGCTCTACGCCATCCAGCGCATGAATGCCAGGAAGGGCTTCAAGCTGGCCATCGACGTGCCCAGCGGCATTTCCTGCAGCACCGGCGCCGTGATGGGTGAGGCCTTCAAGGCGGACCTCACCGTCACCTTCCAGTTTGAGAAGGCCGGACAGCTGCTGTATCCCGGCAGGGAATTCTGCGGAGAACTGATCTGTGCGGACATAGGGATCCCGCCCCAATTCGGCAGCATCATTCCCGCCGTCCGCGGAGAAGAAGAGGACCTGGCCGCCTTTAAGGACCGCCCCAGGGACTCCCATAAGGGTACCTTCGGCCGCGTGCTGGTGATCGCCGGTTCCTACTATATGTGCGGTGCAGCTTATTTTGCCGCCCTGGCCGCCTACCGCGCCGGCGCTGGCCTGGTGGAGATCTTTACTCCTTTTGAAAACAGAACGCCGCTTTCTTCCCTTCTGCCGGAGGCTATTTTGTCCGTCTATGAGTACCTGCCTATGGACACGGAACTCTTGCTGAAGGCCATCAAAAGAGCAGACGCCGTCGTGATCGGCCCGGGGCTCTCCACGGAGGAAGATGCTGCGAAGATCTTAAAGATGACCCTCTTGGCATGCAGAGTACCCCTTATCATGGATGCCGACGCGCTGAACATCATGGCTGCTGATCCCATGGTAAAAGATATCCTGCCCAGGAAAGCCATCCTGACCCCTCACGTCAGGGAATTCTCCCGGCTGACGGGAAAGACGGTGGAGGAGATCAAGGCGGATCCCGTGGAAGCAGCAAAGATCTTCGCGAAGAAATGCCGTGCCGTCGTCGTGCTGAAGGACGCGGCCACCGTTGTGGCGGATCCCTATGGCCAGGTGTTCATCAACACTTCCGGCTGCAGCGGAATGGCCACCGGCGGAAGCGGTGACGTGCTGGCCGGGATCATCGGAGCACGCTGTGCCCAAGAGAAAAAAGACCTGTTTGAAAATGCCGCCCTCAGCGTGTACCTGCACGGACTGGCCGGGGAAGCGGCAGCCGAAGATAAAGGAGAGAATGCCGTTATAGCCAGTGACATAGCTGACGGCATCGGAACAGTATTATGCCGAATCTGAAACGCGTCAAGGCCGAAGTGAGCCTGGACAACATCAAATACAACCTGGAACAGATCAGCAGGACCCTTCCCGAAGGGATCAAAAAGTGTGCGGTAGTCAAGGCCGACGCCTATGGCCACGGTGTGATGGCCATTGCCAGCGCCCTGTCCCACGACGTGGACTATTTTGCCGTTGCCACCTCCGACGAGGGCCTGGAACTGCGGATGGCGGGCATCAAGAACAGCATCCTGCTGCTGGGCTACACCTGGCGGGAAGACTACATTGAGATGATCGAAAACGACATCAGCATGACGGTCTTCAAGCTGAAGGATGCCGAAAAGATCTCTCAGATCGCTGTTTCTATAGGAAAGAAAGCCAAGGTCCACATCAAAGTGGATACCGGTATGAACCGCATCGGCTTCCCCTGCACCCCCGAGGCAGTGGAGGAAGTGCGCAGCATCCGGGAGATGGAGGGCATTGAAG
>JAGAEH010000131.1 GCA_017613225.1 Lachnospiraceae bacterium | reverse complement strand
CTCCTGTGCGGGTTCGCATTTTTCCATTCCGGTCCGAGGCGGGGAAGAATATGTAAAACTGCCGGCTTCCGAGAGCAAGGATTATATCGTTACTTCCGAATTTATCCTGAAGGCGATGATCAACCAGACGCTGTTCTCCATCTCTGCCAACGACAACAACAAGCTGATGACCGGCGAGCTCTTCGAGATCAAGAACGATCAGCTGAAGATCGTCTCTTTGGACGGGCACCGCATTTCCATCCGCACGGAGAAACTGGCGGAATCCTACGGCAGCAAGCAGGTGATCGTTCCCGGCAAGACCCTGGGCGAGCTTTCCAAGATCCTGCCCGGCGAGACGGACAAGGACGTGTACGTCTTCTTCGGAAAGAACAACATCACCTTTAAGTTCGGCAAGACGGTGATGCTGTCCCGCCTGATCGACGGGGAGTATTTCAAAGTGGACAAGATGATCTCCGACGATTACGAAACGAAGATCGTGGTGAACCGCAGGCAGATGCTTTCCTCCATCGACCGTTCCATGCTGCTGGTGAGGGAGACGGACAAGAAGCCCATCATCCTGAAGATCACGGACGCCGGTCTGGAGCTTTCCATGAATACGGTGATCGGTTCCATGAAGGAAAAGCTGGACATCGTGAAAGAAGGAAGGGACCTGATGATCGGTTTCAATCCCCGCTTCCTGTCCGAGGCCCTGAAAGCCATCGACGATGAGGAAGTATCCATCTACATGATGAATCCGAAGGCGCCCTGCTTCATCCGCAACGTGGAGAAGAGCTACATCTACCTGATCCTGCCCATCAACTTTGTGGCGGCGGAGTAAGGAAGAAAAGAAATCTTTCGCTGCGCTCAGGATGACAGGCAAAATGTCATCCTGAGGAGCGTCAGCGACGAAGGATCTCTGAAAGGCAAAAAGCCATGAAAAGAGCTTTTAAACTAAAAGGCGAATACATCAAGCTGGGCCAGCTGCTGAAGGCAGCGGGCCTGGTCTCCATGGGCACGGAAGCCAAGGCCGTGATCGAGGACGGGGAAGTCCTGGTCAACGGCGAAGTGGAGCTGCGCCGGGGAAAAAAGATCGTGGTCGGGGACGTGGTCGCCTTTGACGGAGAGGAAATTTCGGTAGAGGGATGACAGTCGGCGAACTGAAGATCAAGAACTACCGGAATTATGAAGAGGAGGAATTCTCCTTTTCACCGGGCATCAACCTGATCATCGGGGACAATGCCCAGGGCAAGACCAGCATCCTGGAGGCGATGTTCTACTGCGCCGCGGCCAGATCCCACCGGGGCTCCAGGGACAAGGACCTGATCCGTTTTGAGCAGGAGGAGGCCCACATCCGGCTGAAGCTCACCAAGAAGGAGATCGACCATGTGATCGACATCCACCTGAAGCGGACCGGAAGGAAGGGCATTGCCGTGGACCGGCAGCCTTTAAAGAAGACGGTGGACCTCTTCGGCACGGTGAACATGGTGTTTTTCGCGCCGGAGGACCTGTATGTGATCAAAAGCGGGCCGGCGGAGCGCAGGGCGTTTCTGGACGAGGAGCTCTGCCAGCTGGACCGGACCTATGCCCACGACCTTTCACAGTACAATAAGGCTCTGCTGCAGAAGAGCCGGCTGTTAAAGCAGATCGAAGAGCAGCCCTCCCTGGCGGAGACGCTGGAAGTCTGGAACGAGCAGCTGGTAAATTACGGTGTGCCGGTGATCCGGCGGCGGAGGCAGCAGGTGGCGGAACTTTCGGAGATCATTGCCGAAAAACATGGCCAGCTCTCCGACGGAAAGGAAATGCTTTCGGCCTCCTATGAACCCAGCGTGGAGGCGGAGGAGTTCGCGGATAAGCTGGCCGCCCTTAAAGGAAGGGAACTGGCGTCGGGCCTGTGCCTGACCGGCCCCCACCGGGACGACGTGGGCTTTTCCATCAACGGCGCGGACGTGCGAAAGTTCGGCTCCCAGGGGCAGCAGCGCACGGCGGCTCTGTCCTTAAAACTGGCGGAGATCGACATCATTAAAAAGAAGACCGGCGATACCCCCATCCTGCTGCTGGACGACGTGCTGTCGGAGCTGGATACGGGGCGGCAGATCCGCCTGCTGGCCGGCATAGAAGACATCCAGACGGTGATCACCACCACCGGACTGGAGGAGGAAACACAAAAGAAGTTTAAGACCGACAAGGTCTTTACGATAAAAGACGGGAGACGGATCGGCGGGAGCTGATCATAGAACGGAGACATTTTATGGGAACTGAAAGAGTAGAAAACGAATACGGCGCAGATCAGATCCAGATACTGGAAGGTCTGGAAGCGGTCAGGAAGCGTCCCGGCATGTACATCGGGACCACGTCCTCCCGGGGTCTTCACCATCTGGTGTACGAGATCGTGGACAACGCGGTGGACGAAGCGCTGGCCGGCTACTGCACCGCCATCACGGTGACGATCAACCCGGACAATTCGATCACTGTCGTCGACAACGGCCGCGGCATTCCGATCGGCATCCATCCCAAGGCGGGTATCCCTGCCGTGGAGGTGGTCTTTACGGTGCTGCACGCGGGCGGCAAGTTCGGCGGCGGCGGTTACAAGGTATCCGGCGGCCTGCACGGCGTGGGCGCCTCGGTGGTGAATGCGCTTTCTGAATGGCTGGAAGTGCGGATCTGCCACGAGGGCAAGGTCTACATGCAGCGCTATGAGCGGGGCCATGTGGTGCAGAAGCTGGAAGTGGTGGACGTCTGCGGCAAGAACCGCACCGGCACCACCGTCACCTTCCTTCCGGACAAGGAGATCTTTGACGAGACGATATATGACTATGACACTTTAAGGCAGCGCCTGAGGGAGACGGCCTTCCTGACCAAAGCCCTGAAGATCACGCTGGAAGACAAGCGGGAGAACAAGCGCAAGGAGACCTTCCACTACGAGGGCGGCATCAAGGAGTTCGTCACCTATTTAAACGGCAGCAAGACCACCCTTTACGACAAGGTGATCTACTGCGAGGGCACCAGGAACGGCGTGTACGTGGAGACGGCGCTGCAGCACAACGACGGCTACAACGAGAGCACCTACAGCTTCGTCAACAACATCATCACGCCGGAGGGCGGCATGCACCTGACCGGCTTTAAGAACGCGCTGACCAAGACCTTCAACGACTATGCCCGTAAGAACAAGTATTTGAAGGATTCCGAACAGAACCTTTCCGGCGACGACATCCGCGAAGGCCTGACGGCCATCGTCAGCATCAAGATCGAGGATCCTCAGTTCGAAGGCCAGACCAAGCAGAAGCTGGGCAACATCGAAGCCCGCGGCGCGGTGGACGCCATCGTGTCCGAGCAGATGACCTATTTCCTGGAGCAGAATCCGCAGATCGCCAAATCCATCTGTGAAAAGGCGGTCCAGGCCCAGCGCGCCCGTGAGGCCGCCCGCAGGGCCAGGGATCTGACCCGCCGCAAGAACGCCCTGGAGGGCTTTGCCCTGCCCGGCAAGCTGGCGGACTGCACCGACAAGAACCCGGAAAACTGCGAGATCTTCATCGTGGAGGGCGACTCCGCCGGCGGTTCCGCCAAGGAGGCCCGCACCCGCGCCACCCAGGCCATCCTGCCTCTGCGCGGCAAGATCCTGAACGTGGAAAAGGCAAGGCCGGAGAAGATCCTGGGCAACAACGAGATCAAGACCATGATCACGGCCTTCGGCACCGGCATCCACGAGGATTTCGATATCAGCAAGCTGCGCTATCACAAGATCATCATCATGACCGATGCCGACGTGGATGGCGCCCACATCGCCACGCTTTTGCTCACCTTCCTGTACCGCTTCATGCCGGAACTGATCAAGCAGGGCTATGTGTATCTGGCACAGCCGCCGCTCTATAAGGTGGAGCGGAACAAAAAGGTCTGGTATGCCTACAGCGATGAAGAGCTGGACCGGATCCTCGTGGAGGTGGGCAGGGACAACAGCAATAAGATCCAGCGGTACAAGGGTCTCGGCGAGATGGACGCGGAGCAGCTGTGGGAGACGACGATGGATCCGAAGCGCAGGATCCTGAAGCGTGTCAATATGAGCAGCGATGACGCGACGGCGCTGGACCTTACTTTCACGACGCTGATGGGGGACCAGGT
>JAGAEH010000130.1 GCA_017613225.1 Lachnospiraceae bacterium | reverse complement strand
TGCCGATGTTCACCTTCCGACCTCCTTCTTGATAGTTTGAAATTTGAAAAAGACCCTTACGTTTCGAACATAAAAATACCGCGGTGCTGCACATTAAGCATAACACCGCGGTGTATGGTAGACAATTTTGAATAGCTGAAGAGTTCGCGTTGTTTGAATCATAGGTTCACGACATCGAATCCAGGCAATCCGATCCACGGAGATAGTTCGATTGCTTTTGCCCCCTTCACTCCTCCAGCAGCCTTTTCAGTATCATCTCCCGATGGTTGATGAACATGGACGTGACGCGGTAGCTGTCGGTCTCATCGTAGCTGCAGGGGTGGATCGGTCCGTCGTCAAAGCTGAGGATCTCCGCGCCGGGGAAGGCCAGCAGGATCGGCGAGTGTGACACGATAATGAACTGCGCACCTTCTTTTATGCAGCGGTCCATCTCCACCAGCAGCGTCAGCTGGCGCTGCGGCGACAGAGCCGCCTCGGGCTCGTCCATCAGATACAGGCCTCCGCCGCGGAAGATGTTCTGCACCAGGGTCAGGAAACTCTCGCCGTGGGATCTCTGGTGAAAGTGCTGCTGCCTGTCTTCCGAAAGCGCCCTGCTGTACTCCTCTTCCTTGGTGGCGACGTTGTAGAAGCTTTCCGCCCGCAGAAAGTATCCCCAGCTCATGCGGCGCGTGCCCCGGATCAGCCGCAGGGCCTCCCAGAGTTCGGAGTGGGAGTCGTAGGTGGAAAAGCTGTAATTCCTGGTGCCGCCCTCGGGATTGAAGCCGCCGGCCACGGCGATGGCCTCCAGCAGCGTGGATTTGCCGCTGCCGTTCTCGCCCACAAAGAAAGTGACCGGCGCATGGAAGGTGATGTCTTCCACGCCGCCGATCGCTTCGATGCCGCGCAGATAGCTGTCCGGGCTGATCTTATCCCAGTCGATGCGCAGTCCCTTGATCAGTTGTGGGGTATTAGTAATTAACATATAAACACAACATTTTATATTGTTGGACAATTCCTATCTTTATATTAAAAACCCGTTTTTTCAGAATGCACATTTTTCTACTTTTTTCGTTTTCCGGTTTCAAAAAAGCACGGTTTTATGCGGCTTTTCGCGTTTTTCAGGCCCACTACTTGATAAACATCGCATCCCCAAAGGAAAAGAAGCGATACCTCTCAGAAATGGCTTCATTGTAAGCCTTCATAATGTTCTCCCTCCCTGCCAGGGCTGAGACCAGCATCACCAGGGTGGATTTGGGCAGATGGAAGTTGGTGATCAGCGCGTCGATCATCTTGAACTGATAGCCGGGATAGATGAAGATGTCCGTGTCGCCCTCTCCCGCTTTCAGCTGGCCGTCTTCTCCCGCGGCGGATTCCAGAGTGCGCAGGCTGGTGGTGCCCACGGCGATCACCCGGCGGCCTTCTCTTTTCGCGGAGTTGATGGTCTCCGCGGTCGCCTCGTCGATGATGTAGTGCTCCGTGTGCATGTGGTGGCTCTCCACCTTGTCCACTTTGACGGGGCGGAAGGTACCCAGGCCCACGTGCAGCGTGACTTCCGCCACCTGCACGCCTTTTTCCCGGATCTCCCCCAGCAGTTCATTGGTAAAATGCAGGCCCGCCGTAGGCGCGGCGGCGGAGCCGTCGTACTTGGCGTAGACGGTCTGGTAGCGGTCCCTGTCCTTCAGTTTGTGCTTGATGTAGGGCGGCAGGGGCATCTCCCCCAGCTGGTCCAGGATCTCCTCAAAGATGCCGTCGAAGCTGAAGCGGATCAGGCGGTTGCCTTCCTCCAGGATCCCCACTACTTCGCCCTTCAGCAGGCAGTCGCCGAACTCGATGACGGCGCCTTCTTTGGCCTTTTTGCCGGGGCGCACCAGTACTTCCCAGGTGTTGTCCTGCTTTCGGTTCAGCAGCAGGACTTCGATCACGGCGCCGGTATCCGCCTTCCTGCCGTAAAGCCTGGCGGGGATCACTTTGGTATTGTTCAGCACCAGCACGTCGCCGGCGCGCAGTTCTTCCACAATATCACGAAAGACCCGGTGATGGATATCACCGGATCTTTTGTCCAGGACCAGAAGCCTGGAGGAAGACCGATCCGCGAGGGGATCCTGCGCGATCAGTTCCTCGGGCAGGTCATAATCAAAATCGCTGACGTTCATGCTTTGCTCTTAATCGTCCGCGGGCTTCTCTTCGCCCAGATACTGCTTGAAGATGTAGGCAGTGGAGCCGTCCTTCAGGCAGACGCGGTACCACTTGTTGCCGATGCCGGTGACCTGTACGCGGGTGCCCTTGGTGACCAGCTTGAACTCGGTGTCGTCGCTGGTGTTCGGCTTCACGCGGGCCCTGACGTTGGCCTGGGCATACATCATGGTGTCGGCGTCCTTGAAGTGCTCTTCCTCATCATCCCCGCCCTGGGCAGAGCTCTGGGCTTCGGATGACGTATCCTCGCCGGACTGCGCGGGATCGCTGCTGCCTTCGGAAGACTTGGTGGCGGAGCCGGAGCCCTCTTCGGAGCTCTGGGACTTCTTCATGCTCTCCAGGAATTCGGCTAGGGTAGGATCCTGGGCCTTGGCATTCTGGAAGTTGGTCTCCACGCTGGCTCCCAGTTCACGGATGGCGTCGCAGCTGCCCTTTTCGGACATGTATTCCTTCAGGCTCTCGTCGTTAGCGACGATGTATTCCCAGGTCAGCAGGCGCAGGTTACCGTTTTCATCCTTCAGGATGTAGCACGGGGAGAGGCCCGGAGCAGGCGTATTGATGTTCTTGAACTTCATCTCAAAGGAGACGTAGGACACGAACTCGCCGTCCTTGCGGCCGGGGGTGGTATAGACGTTGATGTTCTGATAGCTGTCCACCACCTTGGCTTCCGCCTTGGCCTTGTCCTCGCTGACGGAAACGCGCTCGTCCAGGATGGCCCTCAGCTGCTCCACGTCACCCAGGGTGCGGGCGGCATAATAGCTGTTGACCAGGTCAACCACCGCTTCCTCGGTGTCCTTGGACCAGGCGGCCGTCGTGCCGGTCTCTTCGCCGGACTTGGTCTGCTCGCCGGAGGTGGAGGTGGAAGGAGTCTTTCCGCCTTCGCCCTTATCGCGCAGCAGCCACCACAGGATCGCTCCTACGGCCAACGCCACGATCAGGCACAGGATGATGATGAACGGAGCCTTGCTTCCGCCCTTCTTGTTATTGCCCTGACGGGGCGTCCTTCTGACGGGACGGTCTTCATCGTCCCCGTCCGCCTGCTTCTTGCTGTCCACCTTGCGGACAGGGCGGTTCTGGCGCCCGGAAATGCGGGGCCTTTCGCCGGCAACGTAGGACAGTTCGTCACGGGCCGGTGCCGGACGCTCATCGCTGATGCTGTTTAATTCGCCGTCAACGGAGAAGTCCAGATCGTCCAGATCGAGATCCTCAAATTCGATTTCCGAGAAGTCTATATCGTCGACATCCCAGCTCTTGTTATCGTTTGCCATGGAAGTCTATCTCCTTCAATCATTATGTAATCAAACTGTAACAAATTCTACCAAATAGGTGCAGAATAGTCAATAATGAAAGCTTACAAATAAGTGATATCGAAATACCGTTTTTTGCGTTCTTTTGCTACTTCACGGTCAGTTTCACCGTTTTGCTCGTCACTTCTCCGGCAACGTTCGATACGACGCACCGGTATTGATAACCGTTGTGTTTTGCCGCCGCGGTCATGGTGTAGGAAGCCTTCTTTCCGCTGGCAGAGGAGACCATCTTCCATTTCGCGGTGGAGCTGGTCCTGTAATACCACTGATAACTGAGGCCCGTCCCGCTGGCGGTCACCTTAAAGGTGATCTTCTTCCCCGCTGCAGTGCTCACTGCCTTAGGCTGCGTCGTGATGACCGGCTTGCTGACTGCCGTCAGTTTGACAGCCTTGGTGTAGACATAACTGGATCCGTTGGAGACCTTGCAGCGGTACTGGTAACCGTTGTGCCTTGCGGCGACGGTCATGGAATAAGACGCCTTCTTTCCGCTGGCAGCCGTGACCTTCGTCCAGCTTCCGCTGGAGGATGTCCGGTAGTACCACTGATAGCCGGTCGCGCCTTTTGCCTGGACCGCGAAGACTGCAGTCTTCCCCACCGCGACGGTGGCGGCGGAGGGCTGTACCGAGATCTTCGGCTTGACCTTCAGTGTGACGGCCTTTGTCTCCGCGCTTCCCACTGCATTGGTGACGACGCATTTATACTGGTATTCATTCTGGCTGGCCTTGGCTGTAAGGACATAGGCGGCCGTCTTCCCGCTCGCGGCGGAAACAGCGATCCAGCTGTCCCCGTCGGGCTTCTTATACATCCACTTGTAGCTCAGCTCATCGCCTTTGGCGGTCACGGTAAAGGTAGCTTTATCATCTACCGTCACCGTCTGGGCCTTGGGCTGCGCAGTGATGGACGGGGAAGTGAGCACGGTTAAAACAGCGGGATCCGTCATCACAGCGCCCTCCTCATTCCGTACCTCGCACCGGAACTGATATCCGTTCTGCTGCACGTCGGCAGTGAAAATGAGATCTGCATCCGTCCCGTTTTCCGCAACGGCTTCCCAGCTTGTGCCGCCATCCGCGCTGCAGTACCACTGCCGGCTCAGCCCTTCACCGGAGGCCGTAACGCTGAATGCAACCTCTTCTCCGGCCGCTGCCAACACGTCCTGCGGCTGTGCCGAGATCACCGGCGGGCCGGCAGGCGAGATGATCTGGAACTTCGCGCTCTTTTCCGTATAGCCCGTGTAATTGCCTATGCCATGGATCTTCACCGACGCCGTTCCGACTTCGATATTATTATAATACTCTGTCTCAAAGTCCACGCCGTATTCCAGGACTCTTCCATCCACTGTGACGACAGGCACCGGGCAGCATTCCTGGCCGGTATAGACCTGGGCGGGGATCTCCTCCACCGCGGCGGCAATGACAGAGCGTCTTTCTATGGTGAAGGTCTTCTGGATCGAACCGTACCACTGGCCTACGCCGGTGGCGGTGACTGTCACCGTGCCGGCATTGACGTTGTCCGTATGGCTCAGGGAATACTCCGTTCCCTCGACCAGCGGACCGGCGATCCCATCGCAGCGCAGCGTCACGACCGGCATGATCGCCTCGCCGGAATACCAGAAGGTATCCTGATCAAAGATCATGTAAGCATACGACAGGTCGATGGGCTGAGGATCAGGCGGAGTCCCTTCGATCCAGGCGGCATAGAGTTCGTCGATCAGTTCGAATGTGTCGTAAGGGCTGAGCTCGTGCTCAATGAATGCACCTTCGTCATCAGAGTAGTAATACCAGTAGTCAAAGGTGTAGCCTTCCATGGTGGGTGTGGGAAGTCCGGCATCCTTCGCGTAAGTTCCCGACTCCACGTGGATCACATCGTCCGTTCCCTCCGGCAGCACGCCGCCCATCGGGTCCAGCGTGATGTGGTTCCACTCTGCCTTCCGGTCCACATAGATCCGGATATTGCTCTCATAGCCGTCATACTCGGCAAAGACACGGATGTAATTCCACTCCGGTTCATCCTCGCCCAAAGTCAGAAGGCCATGGCCGTCAATGGTGGTATCCGCGCTCAGCGCGCCTTCTACTCTCCAGCTGTGTGCCGCCTCCGCGATCTGCTCGATCCCGGTATAGATGGTAACGGGGATCGTCACGCTGCTGCCGTGCTCCACCACCAGATAGTCCGATTCGAACTGGGGCAGATGCAGGGGGATAAATGTCAGGTTTTTGGAAGCGCAGTAACTCTTCGCCACCGTGTCCGGATAGCCGTAGACCGCAGTGGCGCTGGGGCATTGGACGCTGTATGTGTAACTGGCGTTCTGGACCATGTAGACCTGGTTCCCGCTCAGATCCTCGGTAATCGTCTTCAGCGATTTGGGCAGCTGGACGTTTCCGCGGATGATGGCGCTCTGGCACACGGAGGTCACGCCCTCCTCGAAGACGATCTTTTCGATCCCCTGGGCATGGGCTTCTATAGCAAAGGCGATCCCGTTATCCCCAGAGCCTCCTTGACCGATGCGTTCCGGCATCACGCCGGTCTTCCCGGGCGTGAAACGGAGCTCTTTGGTACCGGCAGCCGGAACGCCCAGGATGTAGGACGGACCGAGTTTCGAGATCGGATTCTTCATGTCCACAGGGATCGTGACCTTATGGATCGGATAACCGAAGATCGAATGCATCTCCGTATCGGGGTCTTCCACGATCAGCTCGGAATATCTGGCTCCGTTAAAGGCCAGATTCCCGATGTATTCCACCTGACCGGGGATCACGCAGGTCCCCTCAAACTGGCAGTCATAGAACGCCATCTCCCCAATCTCTTTTACCGTTTCCAGGAAAGAATCGTTCTTAAAATTCCTGCCGAAGAAGGCACGCTCCCCAATCGTCTCCAGCGTAGAAGGCCAGGTGACGGACTTGATCTCGCAGGCAGCCACATAGGTCCCGTACATACTGTCGCGGTCGCTGGTCTCCCAGGCGTAGGCACCAATAGATCTGACGCCTTCCTCAAACACCAGATTCTGGACCGCTTTCCGCAGATAATACTCGGGAACGTTCATATAATAGACTCCATCCCCTTCATTATCTCTGAAGGGCCGGCGGCCTCTTTGTATCCCTGTCTTTCCCGGGGTATAGCACAAAGTGGTGATATTGCTCAGATTTGCCGGATTGACCATCTGATTGTTTGAGCACCCGAACGCAGTAGCACTGATCTTATCCGAGTCGATGGGCATCGTCAGGGTGATCTCCTTACCGCTGCAGCCCGCAAAGGCCCCTGTACACACAAATCCGGAAGTACTGTTGATCGTAATCGACTCCAGGTTCTCACAGCCGTAGAAACAGGACGGGCCGACATAGTACTGATCAGGGACAGTAAACTCCGTGACAGACTCGTTGCCTTTCCAGCCCTCGAAACCATAGAACATGGAGTTGATCCAGATGATGTAAGTCTCCGCCGTATGGGCATGCCAGATGGAGTCCACAAAACCATGCCCCTTATTGTCGAGGTATTTGTTTGTCAGATCTTCCACATGACTGAACTTTTGGGCATCCTCATATTCCTGCTTCAGCTGTTCATATAATATATATGTTTCGGGTCTCGTTTTGGGGACATACCAATACTCCAGAAGATATAAATCCGTGGGAATACCTGCCGACTCAAGCAGTTCCATGAACTCTTCTTCCGCGAGTTCCTGCTCCTTATCCTTTGCGATCTGTTCCTCCATCAGATCCAGCAAATACTTCGTGGCGACTAGGTCGTCATCATTTGCCTGGCAATACAGGCCTGTGCCTAATGCCAGTGCAAAGCGGATCGCCACACGGTAAAGGGTACATTTGTCAGGGATCCCGTCCTCATGCAGGAGTTCCGCCACATTAGTCAGATTCAGCTGGCCGGACAAAAAGAGTGCGACCAGATCGATGGCGATCTTGGAATCCTCATACGACAACGTATTTGGAAAAGCCGCCAATGCCATTGCCTCAAATGTGTCAGTATTCGCTCCTCCTGCGTAGGAATTTCCCGTCAGTCCCTTAAACCTTTGAAGGACATTGCTCAACTGGTCAGTATCCATGGGCAGTTTGAACGTCTGGCCATAACGGGAATAGGATTCCCAACACTCATAAGACAGAGGCATGGCAGTGATGACGTCACCCGGGTTATTGTAATTGCGGATGCATGCAGAGGGAACGAGTTCTTCCGCATACTTCTTGACCGATGGGCAGGCGTAGGTATAACAGAACAGATTGTGAGGAGATACGATATTCTGATAGTTTTCATTGGAGATCAATTCCCCGCTGACGATGTTCGCAACCGCCGCTCCTCTGCTGTGACCGGTCACCACGAAGATATTATTCTCTGTATGGACAAGGTTTTTTAAATTCGCCAGGATCTCGTCGGCAGCTGTTTTAAAGCCATAGTGATATCCCCGCTCATCACTCCCAAGCAGAGGGTCATCATTAAGCCGGAAATCCGAAAACCACTCGGCGCT
This sequence comes from Lachnospiraceae bacterium, assembly GCA_017613225.1. Taxonomy (GTDB): domain Bacteria; phylum Bacillota; class Clostridia; order Lachnospirales; family Lachnospiraceae; genus UBA3774. Next base: position 9,153 of record JAGAEH010000130.1, on the reverse strand, counting down.
GGTAGGCGTTCCGCGGACAGGGACCATATAGATGAAATAGATCTCTCCGTTGTATTCGACCTGCTTCCTGCCGATGGAATAACCTACAAAATCACTGTCTGAGAATGTGGCCGTCCTGTCATAATTGTATAGGAAATCTTCGTCCGCACCAAGATCTTCAGGATCCGCAGGCGCTGTATTGATGGGCTTGTATCCCATGGAACGCAGCATGGATACGATCCGGTTTTTGGAATATGCCGCCGCTGCCATACCTACTGTCAGCTTCGCCACATCCGGTGACAGATCATAAGAATCCGCAAACAGCATGCCGTCATTATACATGGTATAAAACGTCCGGGACTCTCCGTCAGAACAAGTATAACTATACTCCACCTCCGTATAGTTAAAGGAATCCACCGGGTAGTCGTCGTAGACAGACCCCTCCGCCTTTGCAGAGGATACGCTCAGCAGTCCCATGCAGACTGCAAGCACTATAACGAGCCATCGGGATAAGCTTTTGTTTTTCACGGATGATACCTCCTTCCGCCGCATGCTTTTACGTCATGTCAAAACCTGTCCTGTGAGAACGATCGTGTCATTGGGTTTTTGTTTTTGATTCGAAAAAAGGGATCCTGTACCGGGATCCCCTTGCGTGTGTCCGGCGGGATTCGAACCCGCGGCCTTCAGAGTCGGAGTCTGATGCGATATCCAGCTTCGCTACGGACACTTGGGCGGGCCGCCCGCTTTAGGGCGGCCTGCTTTAGTTATATTATTCTTCTTCGCCGTTGTCAAATGAGCGGCGGTCATTTCTGTCGCGGCGGTCATAGCGGTCGCCTCTGTCACGGCGGTCGTTGCGGTCGCGGCGATCGTTGCGGTCGTTCCTGTCGCGGCGCTCTCCGCGTTCGGGGCGGTCGGAGATCTTCTCGGACTCGGGCACGCCGGGCTTGTCCACGTCGCGCATGGTCAGGTTGACGCGGCCCATCTTGTCGATCTCAACGACCTTGACCTTGACGGTGTCGCCGATGTTGACCACGTCCTCCACCTTCGCCACGCGGCGGTTGGAGAGCTTGCTGATGTGCACCAGGCCGTCCTTGCCGGGGCAGAGCTCCACGAAAGCGCCGAAATTCATGATGCGCACGACCTTGCCTTCGTAGACCTGGCCGGGTTCCACGTCGTTGGCGATGGTCTCGATGATGCGGATGGCCTTTTCGATCATGTCCAGATCGGTGCCGCATACATGCACGCGGCCGTCCTCTTCGATGTCGATCTGCACGCCGGTCTCCTCGATGATCTTGTTGATGACCTTGCCCTGCTTGCCGATGACGTCGCCGATCTTGTCGGTGTCGATCTGGATCTGGCGGATCTTCGGAGCGTACTTGCCCACCTCGGGACGAGGCTCGGCAATGGCCTTGGCCATGACTTCGTCCATGATGTAGACGCGGGCTCCGCGGGCGCGGGCGATGGCTTCACGGATGATCTGATCGGTCAGGCCGTGGATCTTGATGTCCATCTGGATGGCAGTGATGCCCTTCTTGGTGCCGGCCACCTTGAAGTCCATGTCGCCGAAGAAGTCTTCCAGGCCCTGGATATCGGTCAGGATCAGGTAGTCGTCATCGGTATCGCCGGTCACCAGACCTACGGAGATGCCTGCCACAGCGCTCTTGGTGGGCACGCCGGCGGCCATCAGGGCCATGGAGGACGCGCACACGGAGGCCTGGGAGGTGGAACCGTTGGATTCCAGGGTCTCGGACACCGCACGGATCGCGTAAGGGAACTCTTCCTCGGAAGGCAGCACCGGCAGCAGCGCGCGCTCGGCTAAAGCGCCGTGGCCGATCTCTCTTCTTCCCGGGCCGCGGGCCGGCTTGGTCTCGCCTACGGACCAGGACGGGAAGTTGTACTGATGCATGTAGCGCTTGCTGGTCTCGTCATCCAGGCCGTCCAGTTTCTGGGCGGAGGACAGGGGAGCCAGGGTCACGGCATCCAGGATCTGGGTCTGGCCGCGGGTGAACATGGCGGAGCCGTGCACGCGGGGCAGGATGTCGATCTCGGCTGCCAGAGGGCGGATCTGATCGATGGCGCGGCCGTCGGGGCGCTTGTGATCCTTTAAGATCATCTTGCGGACGGTGACCTTCTGGAATTTATAGACGGCATCCGGGACCATCTCCACCCATTCGGGATGCTCCTCAGCATAGCGCTCGGTGAGCTTGTCGGTGATCTGACGGATGTTCTCGTCGCGGATCTGCTTCTCTTCCGTAAAGACGGCCTCTTCCATGGCCTCGGGGCCGATGAATTCGACCATGTCGTTCCACAGGTCTTCCGGGACCACGACGCTGGTATAGCTGTGCTTTTCTCTGCCGCACTCGGCCACGATGCCCTTGATCCATTCAATGACCTGCACGTTGACCTTGTGGGCCTCGAAGATGGCGTTCAGCATCACGTCCTCGGGGACCTCGTTGGCGCCGGCTTCGATCATGATGATCTTGTGCTCGGTGGAGGCCACGGTCAGAGCCAGATCGGAAGCGACCTTCTGATCCTGGGTGGGGTTGACGATCAGCTCACCGTCGATCAGGCCCATCATGGTAGCCGCGATGGGGCCGTCGAAGGGGATGTCGGAGATGGAGACCGCGATGGAGGAGCCGATCATGGCCAGCAGGTCCGGATTGCAGTCCGGATCCACGCTCATCACGGTGTTGGTGATGGTGACGTCGTTGCGGTAGTCCTTGGGGAACAGAGGGCGCATGGGGCGGTCGATGACGCGGGAAGTCAGGACAGCGTGCTCGCTGGCCTTGCCTTCTCTCTTGTTGAATCCGCCGGGGATCTTGCCCACGGAGTACATCTTCTCTTCATAGTCCACGGAAAGCGGGAAGAAATCGATGCCGTCGCGGGGCTTTTCGGAAGCAGCTACGGTAGATAATACGATGGTGTCGCCATAGTGCATGAAGGCAGCACCGTTTGCCTGGGCGCCGACTCTGCCGATATCTACGGACAGTTTGCGGCCGGCCAGTTCCATTTCAAAAGTCTTGTACATTCTAATCCTCCTATTCAATTGTCATGCCGGGGAGGATTCGAAACAACTGAGAAACCCGCCGCGCGCGGTGCGCTTTTCAGTGGTCTCGAACTGCCTCCCCTGATTTCAGTGCCAGTTTTACGATACGATAGGGTGGATCGCTCCACCCCATCGTACTTGTCGTTACTTACGGATGCCCAGACGCTCGATCAGCTTACGATAGCCTTCGATATCCTTTTCCTTCAGGTAGTCCAGCATGCCGCGTCTCTGTCCGACCATCTTTAAAAGACCTCTTCTGGAATGATGGTCCTTCTTGTTGGTCTGCAGATGCTCGGTCAGCTCTCTGATGCGCTCGGTCAGGATCGCGATCTGAACCTCGGGAGATCCGGTGTCGTTCGGTGTGCGGCCATACTCAGCAATGATGGCAGCCTTCTTCTCTTTGCTAATCATTTTTTATCCTCCTGTTGTTTACTGACCCTGACCTGGACCAGGTCGGAGACTCCGTAGCCTAAGCCAGGGCGAAATGCCTAAAAGACTATAGCACAAGTTGCCGCGGTTGTAAACCATCATTTGCATGAAATGACCCGGGCATCCGGCCCGGATCGTTCCATCGGCAGCCTGCCGGTCACTCGTTGATGAAGCGGACGTACCGCACCGGCGTTCTGTAGTACATGTCCGTGATGCAGATGCCCCGGCGGGTGCTCCTGGCGTGGATCACCATGCCGTCGCCGATGTACATGGCGACGTGGTTGATGGTGCCGTTCTTGGCGTAGAAGATCAGGTCGCCCTTCTTCAGTTCAGAACGGGAGATCTTCTTGCCCTCATAGGCCTGGGAGCCCGAATAATGGGACAGGTAGATGCCGAAGTGCTGGTAGATCCTCATGGTGAAGCCGGAGCAGTCCACGCCCTTGGTAAGGCTCGTGCCGCCCCACACGTAGCGTCCGCCCAGATACTGCATCGCGTAACTGACGATGCGGTCCCGCAGGGTCGCCTGCCGCTCTTCCTTCGGCGGCGTGTACTTGACGGCGGTGCGCAGGCCGAAGCCCACCTCGACGTACTCCTTGGACACGAAGCCCGTGGAGCTGTCCAGTTCAATCTCGATCCAGTTGCCTACGAATTTGACGTAGTCATAGCGCTCGTTGCCGCTGACCTGGGTCCAGATGGAGGACTCCTCGGTGGGTTCCGAGCGGACGTTCAGGGTGGTGGTCTTGATGACGACCTGCTGGGTGGCCTCGGCTTTGCCCAGATCCCTGGCTTCGGTGCCGGTCAGGATGTAGTCCGCCGACACGTAGCCCGTCACCGATCCGGACTTGATCTTGTACCACTGGCCGTCGGAGGAGGTCTCCAGGATGTCGCAGGCGTTGTTGTTGGTCATCTTGCCGATCACGTTTCCGTCGGTGCTGGCCTTGTCGCGGACGTTCAGGTAGGTGCCCACCTGAGAGATGCCGAAGTTCTGATATCCTTCCAGCGCGGATTCGCGCAGATCCCAGTCTGCTTCCGCGTCCGTCTGGTAGGGCTCGATCCGGGAGAGCAGGTCGTTGCGGTTGAACAGGATGGCCACGCCGGCGATCAGCATGCCCTCGTCCATGATGATGGCGGGCTCCCGCACAGGCTTGGGCGCCTGGGTCTCGGGCTCCTCCGTGGTCACGGGCTGTCCGTTTTCATCCGTCTCCGGCTCCGTGGTCTCATGGGGAATGGTAAATTCCATGGAGGGCTGTTCCCCGCCGGTCTCCGCCGGGACTGTTTCCGCAGCAGTCTCCGCCGCCGTTTCGGAGTCTGTCTCCGAGGCGGTCTCCGCAAAAGTCACATCCGCCGCAGTGGTCTCCGCGAAAGCGGTCTGCAGCAGGAATGCGCCGATCAATATGACAGCTAATATAGTATTAAATGATCTTCGGATCATCACTTCTCCCATTTTGTTACAAACTTGTTACATTGTAGCAATGCCTCGCGACCCTGTCAAGAGCATAACCCTTGTCCAGGCGCAGTTGATTGGACAGATGCGCCAGGGTCGGAAAGCGCTTCTCTTCCCTCAGGAAATCCAGCAGTTCCACCGTGGCCTGGCAGCCGTAAAAGTCCTCTTCCGTTCCGAACAGATGGGTCTCGATATTGGGCTGCTCATTGCCGGAGACCGTGGGCTTTACTCCCACGTTGCTCATGCCGTAAAAGGCCTTTCCTCCCACGTTTACCCGGGAGACGTAGACGCCGTATTTGGGCACGATCTTGTTTCCGGGGATGGCCAGGTTGATGGTGGGAAAGCCGATCATGTGGCCGTTGCGGTGGCCGTGCATCACGGTGCCGGACAGGGGATAGGCAAAGCCCAGCATCTCGTTGGCCTCCTGGATCTTCCCCTCCTCGATGGCGGCGCGGATCCGCGTGCTGCTGATGGTCTCGCCTTTGTAGCGGACCTTGTCCACCACGGAGGCCTTGTAGCCCAGCCCCTCCGCCTGCTCCAGCAGAAGGTCCGCGTTGCCCGCGCCCCTGTAGCCGAAACTGCAGTCGGTGCCCGCCACGATGTGGCGCATGTTCAGCTTTTCCAGCAGCACGTCCCGCAGGAAGTCCATGGCCTCCATGCGGCGGACGTCCTCGGTAAAGGGGCACTCCAGATAGATCTCCGCCCCCAGCTTTCTGGCCGCGTAGATCTTCTCCTCCCGGGTCAGCAGGCTGCGGAAGCCGCTGCCCTCCTGAGGCATCAGAAAGGTGAACACCAGGATCTTTTCTCCCGGCTTCACCGCCTTTTTCGCCACGTGGAAAAGTTCCGTATGGCCCCGGTGAAACCCGTCGAACTTGCCGATGGTGATGACGGTCTTCGCCGCCAGCTTTGTCTCGATGTTACTGATGATCTCCATATCCTACAGCAGCATCACGTCCGGATGCAGCATGTCGTCCTCTTCTTTCAGTCTGTACAGCGCCCTGATATTGCCGCGGCTGTCCTTTACGACCGCCGGGACCTTTGGCGGGACCGTTCCGCTGCCCCATGCCGGAGCAAGGCGGTTGCCGTTTAACAGGGCCTTTTCGTGCGCTTCGTCACACACAAAGACGGGATATTCTTCCAGGATCCTGTCCAGGCCGATCAGCTTTTCCTCCAGCCTTCCCGCCTCAAACAGTTCCCTCACCTCGCCGATCTTCACCGAGTCTTCCAGGGTGAAGCTGCCGCTGCGCACCCGGCAGAGGCTTTCCATGGCCGCGCCGCAGCCCAGCCGTTGGCCGATGTCGTGGCAGAGGGTCCGAACATAGGTCCCCTTGGAACACTCCACCGTAAAGCTGGCAAAGGGCGGATCGATGGCCTCGATGGCGATGCTTTCGATGGTCACCTTCCGGGCTTCCCGAAGGACCTCCTGTCCGCTTCTGGCGTACTGGTAGAGCTTTCTGCCGTTCACCTTGAGAGCGGAGTACATGGGCGGGATCTGGTCGTACTCTCCCTGAAAAGACAGGATCGCCTCCCGGATCTTTTCGGGATCCGTCTCCGGTTCCCGCTCCGAAAGAACGGTGCCTCCGGTGTCCTGGGTATCGGTGGTGATCCCCAGCCTCAGGCCGGCGCGGTAGCATTTCTGCCCGCTCATCATCAGGCCGGAAAGCTTGGTGGCCCGCCCTAAAAGGACGACCAGGACGCCGGTGGCGTCCGGATCCAGGGTGCCCGCGTGGCCGATCTTCCTCTGCCGCAGGATCCCCCGCAGCTTCGCCACCACGTCGTTGGAGGTATAGCCTTTTTCCTTGTCGATGATCAGTACGCCGTCCACTGGTCAGCCTTCCAATGCCTCGATGATCTTTCGCAGGATCTCCTGCGCCGGCAGCCGGGACTCAAAGCCCGCCGCCTTGACGTGGCCGCCGCCGCCGAACCCCATGGCCACCCGGGCCACGTCGGCCTCGCCGTGAGCCCGCATGCTGGCCTTCCACAGGCCGGGTTCCAGCTCGTACAGCAGCACGGAGACCTCCACGCCGTCCGTTACGTGCAGCTGGTCGATGATGCCGTCCAGGGCCTTTGCCGCCGCGCCGTGGCGGGCGGCGTCCTCTCCGGTCAGGACCGCGGCGATGAGCCTTCCCTCCATGTGGAGCTCTGCGGCATCCAGCGCCAGTCCCAGCATCTTGTTCTGCACGAAAGTCTTTTTGTAAAAACTGTCGTTGATGATATGCTCCGGCACCACGCCCTTTTCGATCAGCATTCCCGCCGTCTCCATGGTCTTTCTTGTGGTGTTGGTATGCTTGAAGACGCCCGTGTCATGGACGATGCCGGTGTAGAAGCACTCGGCACAGGCCGTGCCGATGAGTTCCATGTCCAGCAGTCCGCATAAAAACTCGCAGGTGGAGCTGGCGTCTCTGTCCACCAGGCAGACTTCGCCGAAGCCGACGTTGGTCATGTGGTGGTCGATGCAGACGGTATGGTCCGCTTCATGAAAATACCTGGCAGCCTCTCCCATCCGCTCCGGTTCGGAACAGTCGAGACAGACGGCCAGATCATAGTGCTCCTCCGCGCCGGTATCGTGCCTTACGGCGCCGGCTCCGCACAGGAAGGAAAACTTGCCTGCAAAGGGTTCCAGCCAGACGTCCGCGGTGATCCCGGGATAGTTGTCCTCCAGGTAGCGCTTCAGCCCCAGGCAGGCGCCGATGGCGTCCCCGTCCGGGCGGACGTGCCCGATCAGCGCGATCCTTTTGGCCTTGGAAAACCGCGCGGCAAGCTCAGTCCTCATCCGGCTCCTCCCCTTCTTTGGGGGATCCTTCCGCCTCTTCGGCGCTGTCCTCCGCGGATCCTTCCAGGCCCAGGGCCTCGTCAGCCTCTTTGCGGCGGCGCTCATCCTCCTCGATCTGCTCCTCGATGGTCCTGATCATGGTCACGCCGTATTCGATGGAGTTGTCCGCGATGAAGCGGATCTCCGGCGTATTGCGCATGTTCATGTTCTGGGCCAGGCGGCGGCGGATGAATCCCGCGGCTTTCTTAAGGCCCTCCATGGCCTCATCCAGCTCCTCCCGGCTGCCCAGCACGCTGATGTAGGCGCGGCAGGTCTTCAGATCCGGCGCCACATACACGTTGGTCACGGAGAGCAGCGGGGGAATGCGGGGGTCCTTCACTTCACTGCGGATGATCTGGGACAGCTCCCGCTGCACTTCCATGCTCACGCGGTTGTTTTTGATGCTGTTCTTTCTCATGCCCTGCTCACCTCGACCATCTCATAGGCCTCGATGGTATCTTCCTCCAGAAGGTCGTTGAACTTTTCAAACACCAGTCCGCATTCGTAGCCTTCCCGGACTTCCTTCACGTCGTCCTTGAAGCGCTTCAGGCTGGCCAGCTGGCCGTCAAAGATCTGGTTGTCCTTGCCGGTGCGCTCGTCCTTCCGGAAGATGCGGCACTTGCAGCCGCGGGTGATCACGCCGTCCAGGATGAAGGAACCGGCGATGCTGCCGATGGCAGAGGCCTTGAAGATCTGACGCACCACGGCGTGGCCGATGATCCTCTCCTCGTAGACGGGATCCAGCATGCCCTTCATGGCGGCTTCCACGTCCTCGATGGCCTGGTAGATGACCTTGTACAGGCGGATGTCCACCTTTTCCCTGTCCGCAGTGGACTTGGCCAGCGGATCCACCTTCACGTTGAAGCCGATGATGATGGCGTTGGAAGCGGCTGCCAGGGATACGTCGGACTCGGTGATGTTGCCGGCGCCGTCGTGGATCACCTTCACCACCACTTCGTCGTTGGAAAGCTTCACCAGGCTCTGCTTGACCGCTTCCACGGAGCCCTGCACGTCGGCCTTGACGATCAGCTCCAGCTGCTTTAGATTGCCTTCCTTGATCTGGTCGAACAGGTCGTCCAGGGAAAGCCTGGTCTTGGTGTCGTCCAGCAGTTTCTTCTTGCCCTCGGCGATGAAGACTTCGGCATAGGCCCTGGCGTCCTTTTCGGAATCCAGCGCCACAAAGACTTCGCCGGCATCCGGCACGTCGTTCAGGCCCAGGATCTCCACGGGAGTGCTGGGGGTCGCCACTTTCACGCGGCGTCCGTATTCGTCCATCATGGCGCGGATCTTGCCGAAGCAGGAGCCGCAGGCGATGTTCTCTCCCACCTTCAGGGTGCCCTTCTGCACCAGGACGGTGGCCACGGGGCCCTTGCCCTTGTCCAGCTGGGCCTCGATCACCAGGCCGCGGGCCTTCCGGTTGTAGTTGGCCTTCAGCTCCTTGAT
>JAGAEH010000129.1 GCA_017613225.1 Lachnospiraceae bacterium | reverse complement strand
GTCTCCCTGCATCCCAACACTCTTCTCTATCAGGAGGGCAGCGCTGCCGTCTTCCTGAAGCAGGAAAACGATACCTACACCTGCATCAACGGCGGCATTCCCGGGATCCTGGATGAGGAATACACGCTGGACAGCATAAAATTGAAACTGCCGGAAGGCACCAAACTGGTGCTCGCTGCCGGCGGCATCCGCAGGGAAACTTATACGCCGGAAGGCGAAAGCGAATCCGTCACTGACATTACCGTCTATAAGGGGGAAGTGCCCTGGCGGGGCTATAACGCCACCCACGACGGCGGAAAGGTCACCATAGACGAGTTCTCAGGCAAACTGGAGCTGGGGGCCTTCGGTCTGCTGACCGTTGATCGCGGCGCTTCCATCCAGTTGGAAAAAGTCACCTGCTTATCCACCAGATTCATGTCCACGTCCTCCGGTCTGGTCGTACACGGGGTAGTGGTCGTCAACGGTGAGATCGTGGGCGGAGGCAACGTAGACCTCCAGGACTGCGGTATCCTCCAGGGGGACGGAGCGGTCCGGAAAGCCTACGTCAACATGTATTCCGGATCCACCCTGAATACGGATATCGCCATAGAATACGGAAACGTCGTGATCTATGACAAAGACATGAACATCTCTGCCAAACTCAGAAACAGTGCGCTATATTTTAAAGCCACCGGTGGTTACGTAAGAAAACTGTATGTTGAAGGAGAATCCTACGTCGGTGTCGACACTCTGGATATGGGCGGTGTGATAGGCCACATCGGCGATATCGACATCGATACGGGCGGCAGCCTTTCCATCGTCTGCAATGATCATGCATACATGCCGGCATGGGGAGATCCCTGCAGATATGTGGAGGATTGTTTCCTTACTATCAGCGGAACGATCACCGGCGGCAAAGTCAATGTGCTCGCCGGCCGCGTGGAATACACCGGAAAGGGCACGACAAACCTTCCTATGGTCCCGGAGGGATATGCTTCCAGAGTATATTTCCCGAATATCGACATCGATTCCTCAGTTTATCCCATGAACGTGAGCAACGCAGACGGGGCCAAGCTTGCAAAGAGCACCACGATCCCTGTTTACGAGTTCAGCATCAAGGATACTCTGGTCTCGGAAGAAGTCCTTGCCCGTAAGTGGGTCGTCTTTACGGAGGAGACTCTGACGTCCCTGACACGGAAAGAAGACCAGGCTTACACCTGCCGTTCTTTCTTTGAAGAATATGGGCTGGATGGCAGTGTGACCAGCAATGACTGGTGCGCGGCAGTAGAGATCATCAACTCCGATCTTTCCCGGGAACGTCATTTCATTGATGACGACAACTACTTCTCTGTATCCAGTGCCATTGCGATCCGGATCCTTTACTGTATCGGCGCAGGCGGACAGGGCGGCTCAGCGCTCAGCCACACCGACACCATCTATACCGGAAGCGGTACACTTGGAGGGACCGGTGACGGAACTGCCTCCGGCGGAAACGGCACGACGGTCTACCCCAACTATGGAACGTCCGTCCCCACGGAACCCGAGACCACTGTGACGGAACCTGAGACCACCGAAAAGGTCACTACTACCGAAAAGGTCACCACCACGGAAAAGACCACCGGTTCTACTGAGAAGACCACCAGATCCACGGAAAAGACCACCAGATCCACGGAAAAGACCACTTCTTCCACCGAGAAGACTACGGAATCTACCGAAAAGACCACCCGCTCCGGGGAGGACAATACCGAATCCGGGGAAGAAAGTACCGAATCCACCGAAAGGACCACCCAGCACAGCCAGGAGACCACCAGACACAGTCAGGAGACCACCCGTCGCAGCCAGGAGACCACCCGGTACAGCTGGGAGACCACCCGACAAAGCCAGGAGACCGAACCCACAAGGCAGTCCAATGATCCGACGGATGAACCTGAAAACGGCATTTCCGCCTCCGTGATCGAACTCGGAAACGGCCGGTATGAACTGACCTTCTACCGGGACGGTGCCCTGCTTGACGATCCGGAAGGACAGACCGTGCACGTGACCGTCCCGGATCCGGAATGGATCACGGAAAACGACGTCTGCTATGCCGTGTTTGAAGACGGTGAACAGGACGGCTGGATCCCCGCAAGTTACGACAGCGAGACTAAAGAACTCTCCTTTGACACGGGCCGGGGAGGGATCTTCGGGATCGCCAGGGTGTCTGTCGAAGACGTGACCTATCCCGGGGCGAATACAGATATCCCGGTCTACCGGAAGCTGTCGGTCATGATCGGGACCGATGTGATCACCGACCTTCCGGCCGCCGTCAATGCCAGGGCTGCCGTAACAGCCGGCGAGCACACCGGCACGAATCTCTGTGCCGTCTTTGTGGATGAAAAAGAAGAACTGAGCATCTTCCCGGTGATCTGGGAGGAAAGCGAAAATACCTACCGGCTTGAGACCGACACCGCGGGGAACTTCGCCGTGGTCGACCTTGGCGCCGTGTTCGGATCCGGCAGCGCCCTTTATGACTCCACCGGGCCCGGCAGCGCGCTGTATTCCGTTTGCAGCGCCAGCGAGGAAGTCCGGCTTCTGATCACGATCCTGCGGCTGGAGGCCTTCTGGAGCTAATGATGGATACCTGGGACATCTGCCTGGTCTCGGTCCGCGGCGACGCGCAGACCGCGGAAAGGCTGGCAGAAAGCATAAAAAACTACCGTCTGCCTTCGGGCATCACGCCCCCGCAGGGCAGCGCGGACTACCGGAAGATCCTCCTGGACACACAGGAGGCGCCCTTTGACGAGCAGGTGCAGAGGCAGCTGGACAACAGCCGTTTTCTGATCTTCCTCTGCTCTCCCGCGGCGAAGGACAACGCGGCGCTGAACCAACGGCTTGCCGCATTCCTGCGCACCCACGACAGGGACAGGACCATCGCCGTGCTGGTGAAGGGCGAGCCGGACGAGGCGTTCCCGGAAAACCTGCGGGAGCGGAAAATGGTAAAGCACATTCTGCCGGATCAGCGTGTGATCGAGCGGATAGAGCTCATCGAGCCCATCGCGGCGGATCTGCGGGGAGATACCGAAAAGCGGAAAAAGCAGATGCTGCGGTACGAGACCGTCCGCATCGTGGCCTCCGTGATGTCCCTGCATCCGGACGACCTGGAGCAGAGGCAGCAGGCCCGTCAGAAAAGGGCCCTCATCCGGATCCTCTGCCTGGCCGCCGCAGTGGTGCTGGTCATATCCGGGATCTTCATCCGGCTCGGCATCATTGCGCGGAAGGAAGGCAGGATCGCCGACCAGCAGACGCAGCTGAGCGTGAACACGGCGGAGCGCACGATAAAGGAGCTTCCCGAACTGTTCGCGGACGAGCCCCTTGCCCTGGGATACATTAAAGAAGCGATACAGAACGCCAGGGAAGCGCTGGCCGAACTAGGGCTGGAAGAGCTTCTGGACGATGCGGAAAGCGGGGAAACGCCATGAGTTTTAAGTATGACGTATTCCTCAGCTACCGTCACAGGCCCCTGGACTCCGAGATCACGGAGAAAGTCTTTCAGTGGTTCGAAAGCTATAAGCTCCCCAAACCGCTGAAGGAGCAGGGATTCAAGGACGTCGGACGGGCCTTTCACGATACGGAGGAGCTTCCCGTCAGCCGCATCCTGACGGAGACCATAGACGAAGCCCTGACTTCGACGAACGTCCTGGTCATCATCTGCTCCACGGACACCCCCTCTTCGGAATGGGTGGACCGTGAAATAGAGATGTTCACCCAGCTGGGCCGGGCGGAGCACATCTATCCGCTGCTGATCAACGGGGATGAGGAGACCTCCTTCCCGCCGTCCCTCAAAAAGATCCCGGACATCGGGGAGAGGGTCATGGACGTCCGTGTCCCGGGCGGCACGGCAAAGGAGATCATGAAGAAGGCCCCGGACCGGCTTTTGAAGGCGGTGGCAGACATCGCCGGCTGTGACGAGGCCAGCCTGCAGAGAGAAGACAATTTCCGCAGTAACCGGCGGATCCTGAAAAGGGCCCTGCTCACCGCCGCGGTCCTTGCCTTTACGGGCATCATCTCCTACCTGCTGATGTCCCTTGCCCAGAACTACAGGGAAAAGGCGCAGCTGCAGGAGCAGGCGACCATGCGGATCCTGAGCGAGCTGACCTATGATCTCCCGGATCATCTGACCGACGTGCCCGGCGCCTATTCCCGCATCGCGGGGATCCTGGAAGAAAACGCGGACACCATCGATACCATCATAAGGCTGTCCGAAGACGGCAGCACAGCGGTGCTGGAAGCTTCGGCGAACCGGGAAAAACTTGCCAATGCCCGCAGTGTGCTGGGCATGTACGAGGAGGCGCTGGAAGCCCAGGAGACCGCCCTGCAGTCCTACGCGGAACTGGCAGCGGACGGGACGGCCGCCCACGTCCTTGCCTATGGGTCCTCCTATAACAACCGGGGCAACATCCTGCACGCGGCGGGAAGATACGGCGAAGCCGCCGCGGACTATCAGAAATCTGCCGAGATCCTTGAAAACATGGAAGCCCCGGACCGTCTGATGCTGGCAAGGGTATACGGCAATCTGGCCGCCAACGCCGTCAGCATGGGGGACGATTCGGCGGACGCCTGGTTTGAGAAAGCCCTGTCGCTTCTGGAGGAAAACGCGGAAGACCAGGAGTACATCCAGGAGACCGCCTCGCTCCTTTACAACCGCGGCGTCGGCCTGTATCGTGCGGGCAGATATGAAGAGGCCGCCGAAGCACTGGAGCGGTCCGCCCGGAATTATGAAGCTCTGCTGAGCTCGGCTGATACTCTGCAGACCCACACGTCCTATCTGAACAGCATTTCGATGCTGGCAGCCTGCCTGACGGATTCCGGGAAATACGAAGAGGCGGAAAACTACTACAGGATCTCTGAAAAAGAAGCGGAAGAGCTCGCGAAGGACCGCGAAAACCTGAAGGACCAGGAACTGCTGGCAGAGCTTTACAACAACCACGGCCTCTGCCTCAATACGCAGGGGAAATACGAAGAGGCGGATGAGTTATACCGGAAAGCCTCGGAACTGTACGGACAGATCTTTGAAGCCACCGGGACCGCGTCCTTCGGAACGACCTGGGCAATATCCCTGCTGAATACGGGGGAAAACGCTTTCAAGGCCGGCAATTATGACGAGACCAGACGGCTGTTCCATCAGGGGCTGGAGGTATTCGAGACCCTGCTGCAGGACCTTGACTCCTACGACCAGGCCCAGTATTATGCCTGGCTGTCCTATCATAAACTGATCAACGACCGGGATTTTGGCGGCGCGCTGGAGGCGGCCGTTACCGCCTGCAATCTGCAGCCCAACAGCGTTTTGGCCAACATGAACCTGGGCTACGCCTGCCTTTACTGCGGCTATGAGGAAGACTGTGACCGGATCCTGGGCGGCATCGCGGCCCTCGGCGCAGGCCAGGCCGAAACGATCCGCAAAGACCTGCAGGCGCAGGCAGCCGCGGGATTATACAGCGCTCACGCCGAAGCAGTCCTTCAGATGCTGGAAGGAATGTGACCGGAAATATCATGGATCCGTCGGGAGGGGAGAACCACGATGATGAAAAACAAACTGAAAAAGCTGATTCCTGTGATGCTGGTGATATTGCTTTCGCTTTCGCTGGTGGACTGCTCCTGCTCGGAGCCGGCGAAGGAAAGCGGGTCCGCGCCGGAAAGCCAGATCGCATCCACCGCGGATACCGCTGCGGAAAGCACGGCGGAGAGCAAAGAGGAGCCCAAGGCAGGCATCGCCGGGCAGTACGAGATCACCGCCATGGTCACGGACGGGGACGCGACCCCCGCCGAAGACCTGGAGCTCATGAAGAGCAAGGGCCTCAACTGCACCATCACCCTGAATGAGGACGGCACCGGCGTCCTGGATCTGTTCGGGGACTTAAAGGATCTGACCTGGAATGACAGCACCATCTCCACCGCCGAAAACTCCTACGCCTATACCTGCGAAGACGGTCAGCTGACCATCACCAGCGGGAACTCTTCTCTCACATTTAAGCGGGCGGAATAGGCTTCAGTATCCTTGTTCCAGATACCTCTTTGCGGAATTTATGATCTTGTACTGGGATGCGCTCTCCGGGATCTTTATTTCCAGAACGCTCTCCAGCAGACACCTGGCCTTTTCTTTTTCGTCTCTTTGCCTGTAGCAGAAATCCGCCAGATTCAATGACATGGCTGCCAGGTAGCCATGTGTCTCCACCGTTCCTTCTCTGTCATCCAGGGCCTTGCTGACGGCGAGGCCCTTTTCATAGCATATCTGCGCCCTGTCAAGCTCGTCTCTTTTTTTCGCCCGGTCTCCCAACTTCAGGCAGGCGATCATCCGTTCATGCAGCTGTTCGGTCGCTGCCTTCTCTTCGATCAGTACGTCTATTCCGGCCAGGAACCTTCTGTAGATGGCATCGGCGCAGTCAGGCACTCCCGCTTTATCTGCCGCCTTGCAGACCCGGTCGAACCAGTCGTACAGGTAATCGTCTGCTTTCGCTTTTTCTGAACAGTAACCTGCCCAGGCGGCAAGCGCCTTGTCAAAACAGTTCAAAGCCTCAGCCTGCTCGCCCTTTTTTTCTGCCAGTTCCCCCATCTCACAGTAACAATCTCCAAGGGACTTGAGCCTCCAGGCTGCCTCCTCCCGATCCCGGATCTCCGCGGCTGCCTGCGCGTGCCTTAAGACAGTCTCTTTGCCGCAGTCATAATAATGCCGGGCTTTCTCCGGATCTCCCATCTCCACGGCGGTACAGTACATCTTTTCGTATATTTGCTGCAGAGCATGAAATGCGGATGACGTCCCGGCGGTCTCCGCGCATCTGCTGCAGAAGAACACCGCTCTTTGATACCGTTCCAACGCAGTCTTAAAGTCTCCGCTCTCCCGGAACATGTCTCCCAGCGAAACATAGTCCTTCCATACGCTCCACAGCGCCTGTTCGCCCCCGTTTTTCAACGCCTCTTCCTCCCGGGTGGACACGTATTTTCCCAGGTATTCCCGGATCAGTTCCGGATCGTTTTTCTGCTTGGCAAAACGGTGCATGATGTTATAGATCACACCCAGACCTTTGCGCGCTTTTGCCGTTCCCGTCTCCGCGGCCAGCTCTTCATCGATTGCCAGGATCTTTTGGGCATACTCCCATGCCTGCTCTATATCGCCCTTTCGCTCTGCCACATCCTCCATGTTGCTGTAGCAGCTGCCTAAAGCTCTGCGGTCTTCTATCGTATTGGTTTCGGCTGCGAGCGGCTCCAGCACCAGCACGCCTTTTCGCAGGTATTCCATCGCTCCTTCATAGTCACGGAGCCACACCGTTATCCTGCCCAGATCCATATGGCTTACGCCCAGGTTGTGGCGCGACTGTGCCGTACCGGTCTCATTTGCCAGAAATTCCGTAATGTCCCGCAGCCTTTCAAAATACTCCTTTGAAAGCTCATACTCGCCGATCGCCTCCAGCACCTCTGCCACATTGCTGCAGCTTACCGCAAGGGCCAGTCTCTGGTCGATGGTCCCTTCCTTCTGCACCAGAGCTTCGTCGATGGCATATTGTTTTTCATAATACGCCCTTGCAGCCCGATGATCCCACCCATAGTCTTCAGTGGCCTTCCCCAGATGACCATAACAGACACTGACATAGGAGCGTTCCCCCGGCGTATCCTTTTCCTGTGCCAGGCCTTCGCTGATCTCCAGTGCCTTTTTGTAGTGCTCCAGGATCTGTCCGCAGTACGTTTCTCTGTCCTTACTCGAAAGGGAAATGGGATCGTGGGACTTGCTGAGAAGATCTCCTGCCCATAGATGGATGATCATCATCCTCCTTTTGGCCCAGTCGGTCCCCTTCCTGAAATACGGCAGTATCAGTTCATTCATCTCATCACAGGTCTGTTTCGCGTCGTCCAGCTGCCAGAGTGATTCCTGCACCGTGATCAGGTTCCACAGGCCATCGCAGTAGCGGCGGGCCCCCGCTTCGGTCGGCTCGGCTTCATAGGCCTCTTTGAGGGCGTCCACAGCCTTCCTTCGCCATTCCACACCCTTTTTGTAGTCGCGCTTCACGCCCTTGCCCTTTTCGTACATCGTGGCAAGCTGCGCCATCGCCTCCCGCAGCCCGCTTTGGGCCGCCCCGGTGATCAGCTGTTCCGCGCGTTCGCCGTCCACTTCCACATCGATGCCGTCCAGATAGGCCAGTCCTATCAGGTAGTTGTGAAGGGGATCTTCGTCATTGGCCGTGACAGCGATGGTTTTGAGCCTCTCCATCAGGGCTGTTCTAAACTCCTCCCCATCCGTTCCCGGCACACAGAGCGGAAGCTCCCGGTAGTGCTTTTCCAATTCGACTCGGTCCGTTTTCGCCATCTCCACGGGCAGGATCGGCTTGTTTTGTGCCAGCGCCGCAGGGTATTCTATCGCCATGACGTAGTTCGGCTCATTGACCAGGTTCGGCGTCACCGTCAGGGCAAAGAGATCGCTCTTTTCCAGCATGGCCCCGATCGCCTGGTTGAAATCCTCTCCGGGCGTCAGGAATTCATCGTACCAGATCGCGATATCGCGGCAGATCGGGTTTTTATGGATCAGCCGCATCAGTTCCTGCGCCATCTTCCGGTCCTTTTTTCGGTAGCTCAAAAAGACGTAGGCGTCGAACGCCGCCCTGACCTTTCCTGCCAGTTCACTGCCGACAAGGACCGCTTTGACATAGGTCTCCAGCATTTCGTCAAAGCTGCGGCGGGTCAGGTCCCTGTCGTTCGGATCCAGATACTGGAGAGCTCCGAACCGGTCATAGTATGGCCCGTCAAGCCCTCCCTCCATCATCAGCGGCAGGACCGGGATGTACTTTTTCATCGCCAGAGGGAACTCCGTGTCCATGGCGCGGCTTGGTCTTGTCAAGAGCTTTGTGGTGACCGGGATCACAAAGAGCTGCATCTGGGAAAGGTGCAGCTCCAGATCCTCGGGGTCATATTCCGCTTCGGGCTCTGCTTCATACCATACCGCGCAATCGTGAAGCTTCAGCAGCTTTCCCGCATACTCTTCAAAATAGCGGCCAAAGTCATCCGGGTGACAGGTGAAATAGACGTTGGGTTTTCCCTGAGGTCTCTCATTGGCTCTTGTCTTATAAAGCAGTCTGGACATCGTTTTCTTTTATGCTCCTCTCCTGCCTGCCGACCGGCGGCATTACGGCTCTATTATGTGGCGGAACCCCGTCGTTTTCAATCGTAAAAACGCGTCACCGCTCCACCAGGATCCCCGCTTTTTTCTCGCAGGCGGTCTGGGGCGGGTTGCCCTCTGTTCTGTGAAAGGCGATACACGCATCGCACTTTCTGTACCGGGGGCAGTTCGCCTTCTCCCCGCGGGGGCAGGGACAGAGCTCGGGATCATATAAATAGTCGGGTCTTTCGTTCATCTCAGTCTCCTTTTTTTCATAATAATAGCACATCTGCCGTTCCTGACAAAAGCAGATCTGCCGCACTGGTCAGATGCGGCAGATCGTTTTGAGGGTGCGCCGCGGGTGGAGAGAGGGGACCCGCGGCGCTTGTCATGTCTTATGTCTATGCAGCAGTCTTGTTAAATTACACGCCCCAGAGGATCTTGGCGGCGATGGGAGCCCAGATCATCAGAACGATGAAGTAGATGATCAGAGCGGGGCCGGCGGACTTCAGATAATGGGTGATCTTATATTCGCCGGGGCCCATGCACATGGCCTGTGCCACAGATGCCATGGGGGTCAGGATGGAAGCGGTAGCAGCGAAGGAAACGGCTGCTGCGCCAAGGCGGGGATCCACACCTGCCGTCATGCAGGTAGCGATGGCGATGGGTGAGAATGCCTGGGCAACGGGGATGTTGTTCATGAACTGGGTCATGATGCAGGGCACGATGAACAGGACGCCCAGGATCAGCAGGGAACTGGTGGAACCGCCCAGCATCTTCTGTACGAATTCGCCCATGATGGTGGCGCCGCCGGTGCTGCCCAGAGCGGTAGCCACGGTCAGCATGCCGCCGATCAGAAGGATCATGTTGATCGGGATGCTCTTGGCTGCTTCTTTAGCGGAAAGAACACCGGTGAGGACCATCAGGATGCCGGCGATGACAGGCATCATATAGGTAGGAACGCTCCAGCCAAGCAGGCTGCCCAGGATCATGCAGACAACAGTGCCGAAGAAGAGCACATAGGAGATGATCTCTTTGGGACGGGAAAGCTGAGAGGAGAAATCCTT
>JAGAEH010000128.1 GCA_017613225.1 Lachnospiraceae bacterium | reverse complement strand
ATACCGCCATCATCGGCACCGGCCCAGCGGGCCTATCCGCCGCTCTGAACCTGAAGATCCACAACAAGAGTTTCATCTGGATCGGCAGTAAAAACCTGTCGGACAAGGTGACCAAGGCAGAGCAGATCTCCAACTACCCCGGCTTCATCAACGCTTCCGGCGACGAACTGAACGCGGCATTTCAGGCGCAGATCGCGGCCATGGAGCTGCCCATCACCGAGGGCATGGTCAATGCCATCTATCCCATGGGGGATCACTTCGCCCTGGCCATTGGCGCGGACTTCGCGGAGGCGAAGACTCTGATCCTGGCCACCGGCGTGGCGCCAGGAAACGTGCTGCCCGGCGAAGCGGATCTTCTGGGAAGGGGCGTCAGCTACTGCGCCACCTGCGACGGCATGCTGTATAAAGGAAAGAAGATCGCCGTGATCTGCGGAAATCCCCGCTTTGAGCACGAAGTGCAGTATCTGGCGGAGATCGCGGAGAAGGTCTGGTACTACATGCCATACAAGAACGGCCCGGAATTCGGCGGAAATACCGAAAAGCTGGGAAGCCGCATCGTCAGTCTGTTAAGCGAGAACGGCCGCCTGACCGGCGTGGCGCTGGCGGACGGCAGGGAACTGGCAGTGAACGGCCTGTTCGCCCTGCGGGACGCCATCAGCCTCGGCACGCTGCTGCCGGGTCTGGAGACAGAGGGCGCCCACATCAAGGTGGACCGGGGCATGGCCACCAACGTCCCCGGCGTATTCGCGGCGGGAGACTGCACGGGACGGCCCTATCAGTATGCCAAGGCAGTGGGAGAGGGCAACACGGCCGCCCACAGCGTGATCGAGTGGCTGGCAAAGCAGTAGCGCCGAATAATATGCATCATCATCCATGCCGGGAAGAGCGGTACAGAACCCTCTTCCCGGTATTTTTATGCTCCAATGCCCCCGGGAAAGACACTAACTTAATATCCTTAAGCGGAAAGGGCCCGCGGCGGAAGAATCGAAAGTATAGATATAAAATTAGTCGAATATTTATGCAAAAAGTGGTTGACATATGCGGAATAACCAAGTATATTATGCAACATAGCTTAAGACAAAGAACAACCTGTCGTACCAAACGGCATTAATGGGAGGAAAAAATGATGAAGAAATGTTTTGCACTTGTGTTAGTAGTTGTCATGGCGCTCGGCCTGATGGCCTGCGGCAGTGATGAGAATAAGAAGCTGACGGTGGCGATGTCCCCCGACTTCGCTCCGATGGAATTCGTGGATACCAGCAAGTCCGGCCAGGACCAGTATGTGGGCTTTGACGTGACTCTGGCCAAGTTCATCGCCAAGGAGATGGGCAAGGAACTGGAGATCCAGCCCATGAGCTTCGATGCCTGCCAGGCAGCCGTACAGAGCGGCAGCGTCGACATGGCGATATCCGGTTTCGGTTATAAGGAAGACCGTGCTGAGAACTTCAACCTTTCCGATTTCTATTACACCGACGGCGAGCAGAGCGTTCAGACCATCATCGTGAAGTCTGAAAAAGGCGGCACCTTCAGCAAGCCCGAAGATTTCGCTGGATTAAAGGTCGGCGCGCAGGTCGCATCCCTGCAGCTTGGCTACTGCGAGACCCAGCTGCCTGACAGCGTTGAGATCGTTCAGTTCACCGATCTGGGTACCGCTGTAGAAGCGCTCCGTAACGACGCCATCGACGCCCTGGCAGTTGCAGACGGCAACGGCGAGTCCATCATCGCCAAGGTCGGCGGCTTGGCCAAGAGCGGCTTCAACTTTGAGATCGATCCCACCGAAGGCAACGTCATCCTGATGAAGAAGGGCAACGACGAGCTGACTGCCGAAGTCAACAAGATCCTGGCCAAGGCCCTGTCAGAGGAACTGTATCTGGGCTGGTACAACGAAGCCAAGGAACTGGACGGCGTCAACGCTGCCTATGATGAAAACGGCAACCTGATCAGCACCGAATCCAAGGAATGATCTGCCGGAAGTAAAATCCGAAAACAGTCTAACGACACTCGCTGCCCGGATCCCGCCATCTGATCCGGGCGGCTTGCGGAAAGCCATCTGTAAAACCCTTTGGAGGACCTTCGATCGTGACGTATTTTAAGAACATTTGGAAGATCATCACCCAGTATGGAGACGTGTTCTTCATCACCGGTGTCAGCAATACCCTGCTGCTTGCAGTCATCACCGTCGGCTTCGGTGTGATCATCGGCCTGGCCCTGTATTTCGCCCGCAAGTCCCGCTTTTCAGTACTTCGCGGCATCGGCACCTCTGTGGTCGGCGTCATCCGCGGCACGCCTATGCTGCTGCAGCTGTACGTGGGCTATTTCCTGGTTCCGAAGATGCTGCCGTTTTTCAACCCTACGCCTTTCATCTCCGTGGCCATCGCCCTGTGCATCAACTCGGGCTGCTACGTTTCGGAGATCTTCCGTTCCGGCATCCAGGCAGTGGATCCCGGCCAGACGGAGGCCGCCAGAAGCTTGGGCCTGACTTCCCGCCAGACCATGCAGAAGATCGTGCTGCCCCAGGCCATCAAGAACATCCTGCCGGCGCTGGGCAACGAATTCATCATGATCGTTAAGGATACGTCCCTGGCATCCACCTTCTTCATCGGTGAAGTCATGACGTCCTACGCGATCGTCAAGGGCCAGACCTACCTGACCTTCGAATGCCTGACCATCGTGGCCATCATCTACTTTGTTCTGACTTTCATTCTGACGAAGGTGCTGGGATTGTTTGAAAGGAGGCTGCAGGCAAATGATTAAAACTGTCGATCTGCACAAGAGTTTCGATACGAAGGATGGAAAACTTCACGTTTTAAAGGGCGTGAACGAGCATATCGCCAAGGGCGAGGTGGTGTCGATCATCGGCCCCTCCGGCGGCGGCAAGAGCACTTTCCTGCGCTGCCTGAATCTGCTGGAGATCCCGGATTCCGGCCAGATCTTCTTCGAAGGGACGGAGATCACGGATAAGAACATCGACATCAACATCCACCGCCAGAAGATGGGCATGGTGTTCCAGCATTTCAACGTGTTCCCGCACCTGTCCGTGCTGAACAACATCACGCTGGCGCCGGTGATGACCGGGAAGAAGTCCCAGGCGGAGGCCATTGAGATGGCCGAGTCCCTGCTGGCCCGTATCGGCCTGCTGGAGAAGAAGGACGAGTATCCTCGTAAGCTCTCCGGCGGACAGAAGCAGCGTCTTGCCATCGTGCGCGCGCTGGCCATGGAGCCGGACGTGATGCTGTTCGACGAGCCTACTTCCGCCCTGGACCCCGAGATGGTGGGCGAGGTGCTGGACGTGATCAAGGGGCTGGTGAAGACCGGCATGACCTGCGTGATCGTCACTCACGAGATGGGTTTCTGCCGCGAGGTCTCCAACCGGATCCTGTTCATGGACGGCGGCATCATCGCCGAGGCCGGCAAGCCGGATGAGATCATGCTGCACCCGCAGAACCCCAGGACAAAGGATTTTTTGAGTAAAGTACTGTATTGATAAAGATAAAGGGAGAGAGGCCCCTGCGAGACCCGCAAAGGTGCAGCAGGGGCTGTTTTTATAGGACTGTCATCCTGAGCGGGGTGGAACCAAAACGGCAGGGCATACTGTCATCCTGAGCGGGGAGGAACCAAAACGGCAGGGCATACGGTCATCCTGAGCGGAGCGCACGAAGCGCACGGAGCCGAAGGACCCCGCGAACCTATGAATAACAGAAGGAGCAGCATCATGAACGCGAACAAGCAGAACGCCATCGACTATATCGAGAACAACAAGCAGCAGTATACGGACATCTCCCACAGCGTGTGGGGCATTGCGGAGCTCTCCCTGAAGGAGTATCAGTCTGCGGCCCTGTACGTGGAGGCCCTGAAAAAGGAAGGCTTCACGGTGGAGACCGGGCTGTCCGGCATCGAGACGGCCTTCTCCGGCAGCTTCACCGTGGGCGAAGGGGGCCCGGTGATCGGCATCCTGGGCGAGTTCGACGCCCTGTCGGGCCTGAGCCAGAAGGCCTGCTCCACCGTCCGGGAGGAGATCGTAAAGAACGGCAGCGGCCACGGCTGCGGCCACAACATGCTGGGAGCGGCCTCCTTCGGGGCGGCCTGCGGCGTGAAGAAATATCTGGAGCAGACCGGCACGCCGGGCACCGTGATCTTTTATGGCTGCCCCGGCGAGGAGGGCGGCGCAGCCAAGGCCTTCATGGCGAGAGAGGGCGTGTGGAAGCAGCTGGATGCGGCCCTTTCCTGGCATCCCGGCAACACCAACGAGATCACCACCGGCACCAACAATTCCTGCACCCAGGTGCTGTACAAGTTCAAAGGCATGGCGGCCCACGCGGCAGGCAACCCGGAGGAAGGCCGTTCCGCGCTGGATGCCGTGGAACTGATGAACATTGGCGTCAATTATCTGCGGGAGCACATGAAGAGCGACTGCCGCATCCACTACGCCATGGTGGACGGGGGCGGCGTTTCGCCCAACGTGGTGCAGCCTCACGCCTCCGTGCTGTACATGGTGCGTTCCTGCAAGGTGGCGGATACCATCGCCCTGCAGAAGCGGGTGGACCTGCTGGCCAAAGGCGCGGCCATCATGACCGAGACTACCTACGACCGCATCTTTGTGGACGGCACGGCCAACACGGTACCCAACACCACGCTGGAAAAGGTGCTCTACGCCAACATGGAGCAGGTGCCGCTGCCTGAATACACCGCGGAGGAGTGGCAGTACGCGAAAGAGCTGCGCGCCACCTTCCCCGTAAAGCGGATGCCCATGCCCCTGGGCGCCCAGGCGGACGCCGGCATCCTGGCGAAGGTGAAGGAACTGACCCGGGACGGCGAAAAGGACATCAACAACTTCCTGATGCCTTTTTACACCGGCAGCGAGTTCCGACCCGGCAGCACCGACGTGGGCGACGTCAGCTGGCTGACTCCTACTGCCCAGTTCACCGCGGCCACCTGGCCCTCCGGGAACCCCGGCCATTCCTGGCAGAATGTGTCCTGCGGCGCCTCCACCATCGGCGACAAGGGCCTGATCTACGCGGCCAAGGTGCTGTGCGGCGCCGCCATCGACCTGCTGGAGCAGCCGGCCATCATCGCGGCGGCAAAGCAGGAGTTCATCGACCGCACCGGCGGCAGCGGCTATCTCTGCCCCATCGAAGCCGACGCCGTCCCGTATGTGATCGAAGAATAGCGGAAAACCACATATAGCTGCACGAATGAAGGAGCCGACGCGGATCGGCTCCTATTTTGTGCATGCGATAGAAAACGAATGCCGTATATGAAAGAATCGCGCTGGACTGTCAGATCCCTCAGCTTTTGAGTATTGTCTTTCGGCAGAAAATACTTGACATATCCCATATCTGTGTGAAACAATAAATCATCAACTCTTTATGGCAGAGTTTCTTATGCCATTTCCATGAACTGACTCACATACTCGGCAGACCGAACTGCTTCTCAAAGACGATGTCCGTGAGATGGATGTTTTTTGGCGTTGAAAAAAGACACCGGCAGATACTTTGTAGTAAAACGTGAAAAAGTATCTGCTGAAGTCTCGGTTTGGATCTGTAACCTGATGCAGGAGAAGGCTCAGGAGCAGATACTTCCTACAGAAACAGAAGAAAGTATCTGCTCAAAAAGCCGGCAATCATCTTGAATTGGTTGATCAAGCTGAGAATTGAGCAGATACTTTGGCTTTAATTAGGCTGAAGTATCTGCCGGAGACGAAGGATCGATCTTGGAGGACATCAGAAATGAGCGGAAAAAGCAGATACTTTGGCTAAAAAACTGAAATGTATCTGCTCACTCAGCTGGCTGAATAGGTTTTCATCAAAAGAAAAGCGTGAAACCTGCCGTAAAGAGTTGTCTATCATTGTTTAAGGAGGCATAGAGCAAAATGAAAGAAGAAAGAAGAACTGCCGACGTATTCGGCGAATCGATCACAGCGGACAAGAAACTGGATTCTGCAATGATACTTTTGGAACAGCGAAAAGATTTCCTGGAAGGTGCCGTGCGAGCTAAAGAAAAAACGCTTAAGAAGGCGCCGGAGGGGACTCTTAGAATCAATAAGGCTGATGACCGGGTCCAGTATTACCAGAGAACAGATCCGAAAGATAAGTGCGGCCTGTATATTCCAAATAACAACGTAAAGCTCGCTCAGCAGCTTGCGCAGAAAGCGGAGGATCAAAAAGAGATTATCGTTATGAAGCAGGAAATAACCCACATAAAAAAGTTTATCGACAAATATCCTCCGCGGGCAGAGAGTGTTTACGAGGGGCTCAGCGAGGAGCGCAAAAAGCTGGTGCTGCCGCTGGAGGAGTCGGACGAGGAGTTCGTCAGGCGCTGGCGGGCGCAGGAATTCGTGCCGCACCCGGTGCCGCCGTCGGATCCCGGCCTGGTGACGGAACGCGGGGAAACGGTCCGCTCCAGGGCGGAGCTGATCATCGCGAACATGGCGAATCAGCTGCTGGTCCCGTATTTCTATGAAAAACCGCTGTATCTGGAGGGGCTTGGAACGGTCTACACGGATCTCCTGGC
The DNA here is from genome assembly GCA_017613225.1 of Lachnospiraceae bacterium. Taxonomy (GTDB): domain Bacteria; phylum Bacillota; class Clostridia; order Lachnospirales; family Lachnospiraceae; genus UBA3774. The sequence goes on along the minus strand of JAGAEH010000128.1, from coordinate 1,810 downwards.
GCTGAACGTGCGGCTTCGAAAGGAGATCCTCATAGAGTATCTGGGGATGATGCACGATCCGGAATACGCCGCGAGGGCGGTGGAGCGGATCAATGCCTACATCAGGAGCGGATTCTATCCGGGGGAGAACCTGATCCTGATCTTCGAGGCGGAGGGCAGTCCGCTGGATACCAGGCTGGTGAGGACTCTGCTGGAGCGATACTGCCTGTGAGTCTTGCAGGCTGTGCGAAAAAAGGAAGAATCAAAAAAACAGCCCATGCGCGGGCGGGGCTTGCAGGACTGCAAAAAAAGTTGAAAAATATATTTTTGTTTTAACTTCATTTTAGGTTGACAGGTTATCCTTATGCCAACAAAAGAACAGAGCAGACAAAACGACAAACCTTTTTCATAATTTTCCTCTCTCCCTACCGTACCGGATGGTGCGGTTTTTTTGTTGGCCGACGCAGTGCCTTATTCTGGACAGCGTGGTTTTTTTGTTGGCAGACGCAGTGCTTTATTCTGGACGGCACGGTTTTTTATATTGACCAGCAAAGCCTATTGTGCCGGCTGGCGCGGTTTTTTGGAATCTGCCCGATGTTTTGAATGACGGTTTTATGCGTCGGGTGAAGACCTGACGTTTTTGTGAAAACATCGGAAGGTGCTTGACAACATATTCTACTTGCGGTAGACTGGACGCAGTCTACTGCAAGTAGAATGTAGATGCTCTGCCACGAGCAGAATGCGAAGGCCTTTGGAGCAGACCATAGCTCAAGGATCGTGCCCTGTAATACCGGGCGTGGGAGATGGAATTTGAACAGCCAGAAAAAGAGGCCGTGAAAAGAGGAGATGCCATGAAAAAGAGAATTGCTGCGATCATGATAATATCTGCTTTGATGCTGTCAGGCTGTGGGGCGGAGACGGTCCAACCTTCGGCTTCGGCGTCCTGGCCCGCAGATACGTCCGCGCCTGAAACGGAAGGATCCAAGGCGGCGGAAACGACCGAACCTGGCGCGGAACTGAGCGACCAGCTGCGGCAGGCGATCCTGGATTTCTGCGAAATGATGTTTGGCAGCATGAGACATGACAGCACCGTGACCTTTGGCTGGGACGACTTTGATTCCATCGAAGGCTACATGGTCGCCAAGTACTGCGAAGCCAGGCGGGATTTCTACAAGATCGATCAGGCGGATATCACGGACGTCTGGGTACTGTCGGTAGAGCTGCAGGGGGAACCGCTGGAACAGGAGGACTCCCTCATCCAGTGCGCGGTCGTCAGTTATGAATATGTCGGCGGGGGAGTTGAGTCGAAGTGTTTGACGCGGTATTTCTTCACGCTGCGGGAAGAAAACGGCGGCTTTCGCGTGACCGATCTGACGACATACAATTCGAAATACTCCATCGCGGATACGGATGACGTCGATATCGCGGTGCTGCGGGAATCCCTGGAGCTCTGGAAAGAAGAGTGTAAGGACGCCGGTGACAAGTGGCAGTTCGAGGCGGTGGACCGCATCATGGAGCAGACAAAAGTGCCCATCGATGACCTGATCCCGGAGGAAATGAAAGAGGAAATGAGGCGCAGGAGCCAGAAGACCTCCGAAGACGCGGCGGTCGAGGATATCCGGGCAAACGCAGCGTATGATCTTCCGGAGGAGGCGATGGGAGCAGGCATGACTTTCCGGGAGGGAGACACAGAATTCTGGGTCAGTTATACTTATCTGGACTGCTATGACGTCTACTTTTCCGACAACAGCATTAAGACGGTAGGTGAGGCGCTGGAGCTGGGACTGATCGGCCTGGACGAGCTGGACAGATTTGAGATCCCCTATGTTCT
>JAGAEH010000127.1 GCA_017613225.1 Lachnospiraceae bacterium | reverse complement strand
GAGCGTATCGCCGCTCCAGGCCCCGGATGAGCCCACCTACATCAGCATCGATTTCGAGGCCGGCGCTCCGGTGGCCTTTAACGGCGAAAAGATGAAGGCCTCCAAGATCATCGAAAAACTGAACGAAGTGGGCGGCGCCAACGGCATCGGCATCATCGACATCGTGGAAAACCGCCTGGTGGGCATGAAGGACCGCGGCGTCTACGAGGCGCCGGGCGGCACCATCCTCTATTTTGCACATGAGCAGCTGGAAATGATCACCATTGACAAGGACACGCTCCACCTGAAGCAGAAGCTGGCGGTGGACTACGCGGACCTGCTGTACAACGGCAAGTGGTACAGCCCCCTGCAGGAGGCCCTGACCGCCTTCGCCAACGAGTCCAACAAATACGTCACCGGTACGGTGAAGCTGAAGCTGTACAAGGGCAACATCATTCCGGCGGGGACCACCTCCCCCTACTCCCTGTATTCCGAAAACCTGGTGACCTTCGGCGAGAGCGATTACGACCAGGCCCAGGCCACGGGCTTCATCAACCTGTGGGGCCTGCCCCTGAAAGTCCATACGCTGCGGGAGCAGGGAAAGCTTTGACTGCCATCCAGACAATAAATGACCAACGCACTATGCCGGGGCAGCCTGTCCCGGCATATGATACAGTATAGGAGAATCAACATGGCAAAGATGTGGGCCGGCCGCACAGCCGGCAATGTGGACAGTCTGGCGGATCAGCTGAATTCCAGCCTGCCCGTGGACTGCAGGATGTACAAACAGGACATCGCCGGAAGCATCGCCCATGCCGCGATGCTGGGTAAGACCGGGATCATCACCGGGGAAGAAGCCGGGCAGCTGATCGAAGGGCTGCAGGGCATCCTGGCGGACCTGGAAAGCGGCGCGCTGGCCTTCGATTTCAGCTGCGAGGACATCCACATGTTCGTGGAGCAGGTCCTGACGGAACGCCTGGGCGACGTGGGCAAAAAGCTCCATACCGCCCGCAGCCGCAACGATCAGGTGGCTCTGGACATGCGCATGTATCTGCGGGATGAGGCCCAGGAGATCCTTTCCCTGATCCGGCAGCTGGTGCAGGTCCTGGCCGGCCTGGCGGAGAAGAATCAGAAGGCTGTGATGCCGGGCTACACCCATCTGCAGCGGGCCCAGCCCATCCTGTTCTCCCACCACATCCTGGCCTATGCCATGATGCTGCTCCGGGACCGGGACCGGCTCACGGACTGCCTGAAGCGGATGAACGTCTCCCCCATCGGCTGCTGCGCCCTGGCGGGCACCACCTACGCCACGGACCGGGACTTTGAAGCGGCGCAGCTGGGCTTTGACAGCATTGCCCTCAACTCCCTGGACGGCGTCTCCGACAGGGATTTCTGCCTGGAACTGCTCTCCTGCTTTTCCATCCTGATGATGCACCTCTCCCGCTTCTCGGAGGAACTCGTCCTCTGGGCCAGCTGGGAGTTCAAATTCGTGGAGCTTTCCGACAGCTACACCACCGGCTCCTCCATCATGCCTCAAAAGAAAAACCCGGACATGGCGGAACTGATCCGCGGCAAGACCGGGCGCGTATACGGGGATCTGATGGGCCTGCTGACCACGCTGAAGGGGCTGCCCCTGGCCTACAACAAGGACATGCAGGAGGACAAGGAGGCCGTCTTCGACGCGCTGGATACCGTCAAGCTCTGCCTGCAGGTGATGATCCCCATGGCGGACACCATGACCATCCTCCCGGACAACATGCGCAGGGCGGCGCAGCAAGGCTTCATCAACGCCACCGACATGGCGGACTATCTGGTAAAAAAGGGCCTGCCTTTCCGCACCGCCTACAAGATCACCGGCGAGATCGTGGCGGACTGCATCCGTAAGGGCCTGACGCTGGAGACCTATCCTCTGGAAGCGTACAAAACCTTCAGCCCGCTGTTCGAGGAGGACATCTACCAGGAGATCGACATCGAAAACTGCGTGGAAAAGCGGATCTCCAAAGGAGGCACTTCCTCCGCCTCCGTGGCGGAGCAGCTGGCCTGGATCCGGACGCAGCTGTAAGGTGACAGCGCAAAACGGCGGGCCTTCGCGGTCCGCCGTTTTCTATCCTCTTCCATTGTCCTCGGTTTTTTGGTGTGCTCCAGGTCCTGGAAAATCACTCCCAGAAAAGCTCATCCAGCGTTTTATCCAGCGCCTTGCAGATGGCCAGGCACAGCTTGATGGTCGGGTTGTAGTCCCCCTTTTCGATGGCACTGATGGTCTGGCGCGATACGCCGCAGAGCCTGGCCAGGTCATCCTGCGAAAGATCCTTCGCGGCCCTGGCGGATTTTAGTCTCAGATTCTTCATGGTCAGTCCTCCGCCCTGCGGTCTACCAGGCCTTTGACAGCCAGCACCAGGATGACGATGATCAGCATCGCCAGGACCATCACATTCAGGATCTGAATGGAGAACTTGCCGTCCTTATACAGCGTGCCGTCCCGGATCACACCAACGATGGGGATCGCGTTCAGGAGCGCGGCCACCGCGAAAATGATGGCATAGCGCTTGCGGTCGTTGTTAATCCCCCAATAGCCGTCATTCCAGATGCAGTAGCAGACGAACACCAGCAGGCCGATCAAAATGCCCGCGAAGTGGACCAGATAGGCGTCGACGGGAAGCTCAACGCCGGACATTCCCAAAATGACGATAACTGCCTCAAAGATCAGCAGGGTGTAGAACCCGAACATGTATCCTCTGCCGCGGATCGCCTTCTGGCGCTCGTCATACTCCGTCTTCGTCTTGTGGTCCTTATTTGCCAGACGCGCAAAGATCACACATAACACTAACCCTACCATGATACCTATCGCTAACCACGGTGAAACTGTATTCATTGTCTTTCCTCCTATATGTTCCCTGTCCGCCTCCCGCGGATGCAGGGGATCTTTTCTTTCCGGAGACAGCCGGCCGTGCCATCCCGGTCCCGATGGTTGGAGCATATACCCGCCGTGGCATTATGTCAAGTATATTTTACATATTTTCTAAAAAATAAGACAGTCTGTAAAGACTGCCTTACTTGCGCAATACTCTTTACTGCCCCGGCACCTCGATCTCGATGTCTCCGGTGCTGGTCTTGATCCGGCATTCTCCTCCGGTGGTCTTCGGCACGCTCACCTTCCCGGTGGAAGTCTCCGTGTCAAAAGTTTTCCCGGTCAGCAGAGTGCCCGTCACGTCGCCGGTGCTGGTCTGCACAACGATGGTCGACGCGTCGCAGCCTTCGAACTTCACGTCGCCGGTGCTGGTCTTGATCCCCATGTGGCCTGCCAGGATAACATTCTTCAGATTGACCCTGCCGGTATCGCTCTTCAACTCCATCTCGCCGCCGGTAAAGTCGGTCAGTTCCACGCGGCCGGTGTCCGTCTTGATCTCCACATAGCCTTCAATGGCGGCCTTCTCCACCTCCATGCGTCCGGTGTCCGTTGCCAGGTACAGCTGGGACGCGCTCACGTCCTTCATCTTAATGTCGCCGGTGTCGGTCTCGATCTTCAGCTGATCCATCTCCTTCGCCAGGGACCTGGCTGCCGAAGCCTGGCAGTCCACGTCGCCGGTATTGGTCCTGATCTGGAGCAGCCCTGCGGTAAAGTCCTTCGGAAGCTCCACGTCACCGGTGTGGGTCCTGATATTGATGGTCTCATACTGGACCGCCGGCAGGTAAAGCGTCAGCTTCATGTCTTCCGCGCTGAACCCAAGCCAGTCAAACCAGCTCTTGTTGTCCTGAACGGTGATCTTCAGAGTGCCGTTCTCCACTTTAACGGTGTGCAGCACCTTTTCGTCCTCTTCGCAGACGATCCTGGTCTGCGATTCACCGGACTTCACAAAAACCACGTCCGCCGTTTCCGTTTCGATGGAAATATTGCTGAACTTATCTTTGAGCTTGTATTCGTTGGTCACGGGCTTCGCGTTCCCGAGCGCCTTAAAGTCAAATCCCACGGCAGCCAGGATGCCCGCGATCAGGGCGATGCCCAGCACTACCATCACTATTCCAAGAACGATCTTCGATAATTTCATGATTAAACCCCTTTCGAATTATTCCCCAACTATATTCCTAAGCGTTCTCCCGGCCCTTTCCCATGAACCAGGACTTGATCTTTACCGCGATCTTTTTGGTCAGACGCGCCATTCCCACCGTTGCCGCCTTGCAGCCGTCAAACAGCAGAACAGCCAGGCCGCCGCACACCAGGGCCGCGCCAAGCATGGCTCCGGCGGTGAGCAGTTCTCCGCGGAACAGCTGGATCACCGCCGTGGCCAGACAGCCCAGGGCGCTGACGGCGAAGGCGATCTCCACCGCCCACAGGGCCGCGATCAGGGACCACAGCACCACGTAGAAGGAAAATACCACGGCAGCCCCGGCGATCAGCAGCGGGAACCACAGCGGAAAGCCCAAAATCAGCAGCGCAGTCAAAAATTCCTGTTTATTCATGCCCCTCTTTAACCTTCCTTTATCACAAATTGGTAAATGGATATCACTTCTTTCCATT
>JAGAEH010000126.1 GCA_017613225.1 Lachnospiraceae bacterium | reverse complement strand
TTCCTTGGTGATGAGGCCGCCATAACGGGCGGCAGCGGCGGCGATCTCCTCCGCGATCGGTCCATCGTAGAACCATTCGGCTCCGTTCTGGGCCACCTGCTCCATCGTATCGGCCAGCTCAGGGTTCCGGATCCGCTCCCCGAAAGGGCGGCAGCCGCCGTTTGATAAATATAATTCGGAAAAGCCCTCAAAATGCTCCGCACAGTAGGAAACGCCCGGCCGGGCCGTGCTGCTCGCGTAGAAGAAACCGCAGTAAAAACCGTCCCGGGCCAGCCGGATGGCCGGTTCGGAGACTTCTCTCAGACTCATGGTCCCGTGCTCTTTCAGCAGCCGATCGTACAGCCGGTACATCGTAGGCGTTGCGACGGGGCGGCCGGAGAACTCGGTCAGTTCCGGATCAGGCTTTCCGTCCGGTCCCAGAAACATGTCCTCAGAAGCAGCCGCAGGAGCCGTGCCGCGGGCATCGTAGGCATGGTATTTCTTTTGCGCTCCGTCATAGAAGAGAGAAAAGCATCCGCCGCCGATGCCGCTGTCGCAGGGCTCGACGACACCCAGCGCCAAAGAGACCGCAACGGCCGCATCCACGGCGTTGCCGCCTTTTCGCAGGATCTCCAGTCCGGCCTTCGTGGCATAGGGGTTGTTGGAACTGACGGCACCGTTCTTTCCGGAGATTTCAGGGCGTATGAGGTAGTGCGGCGGAAGAGCACGCTCAAAGTATTTTTCATAGACGCTCATGATCAGGTCTCCTTTGCCAATTGGTTGGAGGATTCTTCCTGCACCAGCTCTTTTGCCACGTTCAGGAAATCCTGGAAAAAGCGGGTCCGGTAGGCACTCTTGTTGTAGTAGATGGCGGTGGAATAGTAGAGCGGCGGATCCAGTCCGATGAAAGCAAAGTCAGGACGGATGTTCGGAGTCAGATTGTAGGTACAGATCCCGGCCGCCATGCCGGTCCCCACGATGGTCAGAACATGTGAGATCTGGTTTACTTCAAAACGGATCGAAGGATGAACGTCGTGTTCTTCGCAGTATTCATCCAGAATATCCCGCAGCACCGTCTGCTTGTAGAGCGTTGCGATCGGGAGGTCTTCAAACTGTTTTAAGGGAAGGTGCGGCAGGTTCTCGTTCGGATGGATGCTCCCCAGGGATGCCAGGGGATGATCCTTCGGCAGCACGAGCACCAGCTCGAAAGGCGGATAGTCGATGTAGGAGAGGCGGGGGCTCTTGTGACGGTAGGCGGAAAAAGCCGCGTCGATCTCGCAGTTGGCAACCAGTTCCTGCAGCTTGTGGGCAGGATGCTGGCGCGTTAAGATGTGCCGGTTTTCATAGCCGGCATCTTTTTCGTACAGCCGCCTGGTGATCTGCATGACCAGCTGCATGCCCCGCTCCGCGGTCACGCCGAAGATCAGCCGGTTTTCCGACTCATCGATCAGATCGGAAAGCTTGTGCTGATATTCCGTTCGGATCCGGATCATCTGCTTGGCGGATTCGTAATACAGCTGTCCGGCTTTGGTCAGGGTCAGAGAGTTGTTCCGGCCCCGTTTCATGAGCGGGGTCTTTTCTTCCTGCTCCAGCTTGTTCAGAAACTGGCTGAGCGTCGGCTGAGAAACATACAGTTTCTGAGCCGCGCCGGAAAGACTGCCTTCTTCCACGATCGAGATAAAATACTCCTGCTGGCGAAGATCCATGCTGCCTCCTTTCGACCGTTCTCAGTGATCGACTACCATTATATATGGCGGTCCGGAAAAATGGAAATGATAATACCCTATAAGCTTATTCTATATAACTGTTTGCGAAAACACGGTAAAATTGGTATATCAAAAAAGAAAACAAAGCGAAAACGGAACGGGCTGAAACAATCAAAAGAAATGATTCCAGCTCCTCAGATGACCATTATACCATGTTTTTTTGAAATGGCACCCTGATGCTGGACAAAAACGTACAACCCTGGGAGGGGAATCAAGAAAGGAGAAACCAAATGAAGAAAGCACTATCGATGATCCTTGCCGTTGTCATGACGCTGTGTCTTTTGGCAGGCTGCGGTGACAAGCCGGCTGAATCACAGCAGGGCGGCAACGACTCTCAGCAGACGACAGCTGCGCCTTCGGCAAATAAGCGTACGGATGTCAATCTGTCCATCACGCAGGCCATGAGCACTGTGGATCCTCACGGCACGACCTACGTTCAGGACCGTCTGGTCTTATGGCAGGCTTATGAAGGACTGACCTTCTATAACGAGCTGACCGGCGGCGTGGAACCGGCCCTGGCGGAAAGCTGGGATGTCGAAGAAGGCGGCACGGTCTATGTCTTCCATCTGCGCGAAGCCTATTTCCACAACGGCGACAAGGAGACGGCAGAAGATGCAGCCTTCTCCATTATGCGCTGCACGGATCCGGCCAACCCGATCTCCATGTACGGCACCAACATTAAGAACGCGGAAGCGCTGGATGAGAAGACCGTGAAGGTGACGCTGGCCTCCGCGTATGCCCCGTTCATGGTGAACTCGACCATGCTGTTCATCATCAACAAGAAGATCGTGGAAGAACAGGGCGAGGCCTTCGGCACCAAGGTGGCGGACGCCGGTACCGGTCCTTACAAGTTCACCTACATCGACCTGGATGAGAAGATCACGCTGGAAGCCTTCGACAAGTACTGGAAGGGCGAAGCCTCCATCAAGACGATCAATTACTATCCCATCACCGATACCGCTGCCGGCGTCATGTCCTTTGAGGCGGGCAACCTTGACTGGTACAACTGCTCCGTGACAGACTACAAGCGTCTGATGGCGCAGAACGGCAAATACGGCGGCGAGACCATGGCGGCGAACCACATCACCTTCCTGGCCATCAACCCCAACAGCCCCATCGAAGCGCTGCACAATGAAAAGGTCCGTCAGGCGATCGCGTACGCCATCAATAAGGATGAGATGAACATGGCGGCTTTCGACGGCCTGGCCACTGTTGCGGATTACCTGGAGAACCCTGACTGGAACTATTCCGCACCGCGCGGCTTCAAGTATGAGTACAATCCCGAAAAGGCGAAGCAGCTCCTGGCTGAAGCCGGCTATCCGAACGGCGTAGACGTAGGCAAGATCCTGGACTTCACCGGCAGCCACTTTGAGATCTGCGGCACCGTGCTGCAGGCCCAGCTGGAAGCCGTCGGCATCCATGCCGAACTGGAATGGGCAGAATCCGCCACCTGTCTGGCACGCGGCAAGAAATATGAATACGATCTGTACTGCACCGGCGGCAACTGCTCCGGCGACTATGACAACCTGCGCAAGCGCTTCTACAGCCCGCTGGCGACCAAGTATGTCGACTATGCTGCTGCCGGCTATGATGCCAACTGGCTGGATACGATGATCGACAAGTCTGCCGCCACCGCCGACCTG
>JAGAEH010000125.1 GCA_017613225.1 Lachnospiraceae bacterium | reverse complement strand
TATCCACGGTCAGAATCCTGTAGCCCAGGTCCCGCACCGCGGCCAGTACGGCGGGATAGCCCTCGGGCACGATCACCGTATCGTTGACCCAGATGCAGTTGGCCGCGTAGGCCTCATCCTCAGGGATCTGCACGCGGTGATAGGCAGCGAAGTCGAAGGATCTAAGAAGAACAGCCCCGGTTTGACCGGGGCTGCTGCCTATATTTTGGAGGATCTTTTTCAGAACCCTCAGAACCGCAGCGACAGGCAGCTCAAGCCTCCGTCGATCTTGCGGTACTCGGAAGTATCCACGGTCAGGGTCCTGTAGCCCAGTCCCCGCACCGCGGCCAGCACGGCGGGATAGCCCTCAGGCACGATCACCGTGTCGTTGACCCAGATGCAGTTGGCCGCGTAGGCCTCATCCTCAGGGATCCGCACGCGGTGATAGGCCGCGAAGTCCGGCTTGTCCACGAACTCGCCGGAGACCAGCATGTTGCCGTTTTCCAGATAGTTGACGCCGGTCTTTAAGTGCAGCACTTCCGTCAGCGGCACTTCGCTGCAGGTCATGCCGTATTTGGCCAGGATGGCGGCGAACTGGCGGATGCCTTCCTGGTTGGTACGGGCGGAGCGGCCCACGAAAAAGTGGTCGCCCACCATCATCACGTCGCCGCCCTCTAAAGTGCCGGGATCGCGGATGAACTCGATCTGATCTTCGGGGTAGAACTGCCGCACCGCTTCCAGAATTGCCGGCGTCTCGCCCTTGCGGGAAGGCGCGCCGGGATTGGTGATGACGGCGCAGGCCCGGGTGAGGATGGCCGGATCCTCCACGAAGCAGGAGTCCGGATAGGCCTCGTCCGCAGGAAGCACGGTCACGTCTACGCCGCACTGCTTTAAGGCAGCGATGTAGGCGTCGTGCTGGCGCAGCGCCAGCTCGTAGTCGGGCTTTCCGGGATAGAGTCCGGAGGTGATGCCCTCGGTCAGCGCGCGGCAGGGGCGCTTAACGATCACATGGGAAAACTTTTTCATGTCTTATTCCTCCTTGGGAAGGAGAGCCGATCACCGTGTATAGAGAAACGTCCCTTATGCACGGCGCGTGTATAAAGAAACGTCCCTTATGCACGGTTTATTTGGCCAGTTCCTCGATCAGGCGGGCGAAGTCGATCAGGTCCTGCACCTTCAGGGATTCCTGGGTGGAATGGACCTTGGTCATGCCGGTGCCCAGCACCACGGGGGTGATGCCGTGCTGCACCAGCACGCAGGCGTCGGATCCGCCGGCGCCCAGGGTGGCCAGCCAGGGCAGCCCCAGTTTTTCCACGGCCTTCTTGGTCATCTGGATGTAGGGGTCCTCCTCGCTCAGCAGATAGCCGCCGTAGGATTTCTTCACGTCGCACTCCAGCACCGCGCCGGCCTCTTTGGCGGCCTCCTCCAGGCAGCCCACCATGTGGTCCACCTGGGCCTCCATCTTTTCAGCGGTCTGGCCCCGCACTTCCGCGGCGATCTCGCAACGGTCGGGTACGATGTTGGTGGGGAAGTCCGTGTGGATGGAGCCGATGTTGCAGGTGGTGGCTTCGTCCACCCGAAGCAGGTTCATCTTCGCGATGCCCTTTGCCATCACCTGGATGGCGTTGATGCCGTTCTGGGGCTCCAGCCCGGCGTGGGCGCTCTTGCCGTGCATCACCGCGATGATCTTCGCGCTGTGAGGCGCGGAGAGCACCAGACTGCCGGGGGCGCCGGCCGCATCGCAGACGAAGACCACCTTGCTGTCGATGGCATCATAATCGTCGAAGGCCTTGGCGCCGTTCAAACCGCTCTCCTCGCCGACGGAGAAGAAGATCTCCAGCGGGCGGTGAGGCGTGCCGTCCTCCTGCAGGGAGCGCACCGCCTCCAGAATGGCGCAGATGCCGGACTTGTCGTCGCCGCCCAGCACGGTGGTGCCGTCGCTGTAGATCACGTCGCCCCTGATCACCGGCTTGACGCCGATGCCGGGGACTACGGTGTCCATGTGGGCGTTGAGCAGGATCGGCTCGCCGTCCGTGGTGCCGGGGACCTTGGCCAGGACGCTCTTGCCCTCGTAGCCGGGCACGTCATAGGTCTTGACCTCCAGGCCCATGGCGGTCAGATCCGCCGCCAGGCGCTCGCTCATGGCGCCTTCGTGGCCGGTCTCGCTGTCGATCTGGACGTAGTCTAAAAAGTTCAGGACAAGTCGTTCGGGGTTGATCATAAAAGGCCTCCGTATTCGTATTTCTATTGGACTGCCGCATCGTCACGGCAGCAGAACCATTATAGCAAGGCTGCCCCGGTGATTCAAGAGATTCGAAGGACACAAAAGGACCGTCCCCGTGTGCTGACACAAAAGGACCGTCCCTGTGTGCGCCGAAGGTGAAAAGAGAACAGTCCCCTTTTCACATCGGCCGGAAGCGGGTATAATGAACAGCGGAGGCGGCACATGAGAGAAGAGAGACCTCAGTTGAATACAGGAAAGATGACACTGCTCTGGCTGTTGCTGGAGGCGGGGATCGCCGCGGGCGTCTATATCGTTTGGGCGAGGCTGTGCTTCATAAGCAGCGGGGGAGGCTTTCTGACTTCCCGCGGGTTTACCAACCTGCGCTATTATACGGTCCTGTCCAATCTGGCGGCGGGGGCTGCGTCGGCCTGCTGCCTGATCTCGTATTTTGTGAGAAACAAGAAGGCTCGCGTGTCCGGGCAGTCCGAAAGTGCGGAGAAGGCCGGGACGCCGGTGCAGTCCGAAAACGATGGGGAAGCCCCCGCGGACAGTCCCATCGCCCGGTGGGCCCTGCGCTTCCGCTTCGTAGGCGCGGTGATGGCCCTCACCACCTTCCTGACCGTCGCCCTGTTCTTTTTGCCGCTCTACGGCTTCAGCAAGCTCTACGCCGGTACCAATTTCATGTACCATCTGGCCTTCCCCCTGCTGTCCGTCATCGGCTTCTTCCTGCTGCCCGGAAAGGACAGGCTCTCCTTTGGGGAGACGCTGCTGCCCATCCTTCCGGTCATCCTCTATGCCGCCTTCTACAGCGCCAACATCCTGATCAACGGCAAATGGACCCTGCAGGGCTCCAACGACTGGTACGGTTTTCTGAACTGGGGCTGGGGGATCGGCTGGTGCATCCTGGCGGGGATCGCCCTGGCCACCTGGCTGGCCGGCCTGCTGCTGCGGGCGGTATATCACAGGATTATTTCAAAAAGATATTAAATTAAGGCGGATCGCGGCAAAAACTGCGAATATTGTCCTGATTGCGGTTGCCACGCTTTTGAAAAGCGGTTATACTGAATGTAGCTTCAGACCGGGCGGCAGAGCGCAGCGGCTCTGCCCTCCGCAAAAGATCAATCAAGGAGTTTAAAATGACTGAACTGAAACCGATCAAAGAAGGTAAGGTACGCGAGATCTATGACAACGGCGACACGCTGATCATGGTAGCGACGGACAGGATCAGCTGCTTTGACGTGATCCTGCACAACCAGGTGACGAAAAAGGGCACCGTGCTGACGCAGATGTCCAAGTTCTGGTTCGACATGACAAAGGATATCGTCCCGAACCACATGGTGACGGTGGACAATAACGAAATGCCGGAGTTCTTCCGCCAGCCCCAGTTCCTGGGCAACAGCATGATGTGCAAAAAGCTTAACATGCTTCCCGTGGAGTGCATCGTGCGCGGCTACATCACCGGCAGCGGCTGGGCCAGCTACAAGAAGAACGGTACGGTCTGCGGCATCACTCTGCCGGAGGGCCTGCTGGAATCCGCAAAGCTGCCCGAGCCCATCTACACCCCCTCCACCAAGGCGGAGATCGGCGATCACGACGAGAACATCTCCTATGAGCAGAGCGTGGACTATCTGGAAGCCCGCTTCCCCGGCAAGGGCGAAGAGTATGCCTCCAAGCTGCGCGACCTGTCCCTGACGCTGTACAAGACCTGCGCGGACTACGCGCTGACGAAGGGCATCATCATCGCGGACACCAAGTTCGAGTTCGGCCTGAATGAGGACGGAGAGATCGTGCTGGGCGACGAGATGCTGACCCCCGACAGCTCCCGCTTCTGGCCTGCCGACGGCTATGAGCCCGGCAAGAGCCAGCCCTCCTTCGACAAGCAGTTTGCCCGCGACTGGCTGAAGGCCAATCCGGACAACGACTGGACCCTGCCCCAGGAGATCGTGGACAAGACCATCGAAAAATATCTGACCGGCTACAAGCTGCTGACCGGCGAGGATCTGTAGATCTGCGGCGTGACAGCTTTCCCCCGGGACCCGACCAGGAGGAGCACCATGCAGAAGGACCTGCACGAAGCCAATCAATATAAGGACCCTGCTTTCCCCGCGCAGATGTACACGACCACCAGGGCCGGCATCGTGCCCCAGGGGAGGGGCTTTCTGGACCTGCACTGGCATGAGGAGATCCAGTTTACGCTGGCGGTCTCCGGCAGCATGACCATGCAGGCCAACGGGGAGGCTATCCATCTGAAGCAGGGCGAGGCGGTGTTTTTGAACCGCAACGTGCTGCACATGTCTTCCGAGCTTTCGGATGACGGCTGCTACGTCAGCTTCAATTACCCGGAAAAGATGCTGGGCTTTTTCTCCGGCAGCCGCATGGAGCAGGACGGGGTGCTCCCCTACACCGGGGACGCCACCCTGCAGGCGGTGGTGTTCAGGCCCGGCACGGCCTGGCAGGAGGAGATCCTCTCCATCCTCTGGGAGATGAAGGACTGCTTCGACCGCATCTCCGCCGGACTGATCAACGTGAATCACCCGGAATACCGGATCGCGCTGCTGGCCTGCCAGCTCTGGTACGACCTGATCGCCCACCTGGACGTGGAGGAGAGCGGGCCCCGGACCGGCGTGCGCAAGCAGGACCGCATCCGCACGATGATGACCTACATCCACGAAAATTATGCCAGTGACATCACGCTGGCGGACATCGCGGATTCGGCCAACGTCAGCGAGGGCGAGTGCTGCCGCTGCTTCAAGACCATGGCGGGAGAGGCGCCGATCCAGTATCTGAACACCTACCGGGTGATCCGGGCGATGGAACTTTTGTCCACTACGGAGCTGTCCATCACGGAGGTGGCCGGGCAGGTGGGCTTCGGCGACGCGGGCTATTTTGCGCGCTGTTTCAAGAAGCGCACGAAAATGACGCCCAGCGCGTACCGGAAAGGGTAAGCAGTCAATACTGTCAATATCGTACAAGTTCTGCATAGAAATATGCAGGACTTTTTTATTGCGGGGTCTTATAATGAAAGCAGACCACAACGGAGAGGTCTTTCTGTACTGCGAAGTCTCGCTGCGAGGACAAAAGCGACTAAGCGCAGCTTCCGTGCAGATGGACGCGGACTGTTCTGCGGAACTCGCTCCGCTCAGACAGGTCCTCGAACAGTCCTATCTGCACGTTGCTTTGCTAAGGGCTTTTGTCAAATGCAGCTCGGACTTTTCGCAGTACAGAAAGACCCTTCCGATGCCCCCGAACGGAGAAAAATCATGCAGATCACCGAGAGAAAACCCTACATGGACCGCATCGACCGCCTGAAGGAGCGGGTCCTGGCCACCCGTCCGGAGATGGATCTGGAGGACGCCGTGATCCTGACCCGGGGCTTCCAGGAGAGCGAAGGCGAGATGCACGTGATCCAGAAGGCCCACGCCTTCCGCAAGCAGTGCCGGGAGAAGAGCGTGAAGATCTGGGACGACGAGCTGATCGTCGGCAACGCCGGCAGCAAGCAGCGCGGCGGCCTGCTCTCCGTGGATACCTGCTGGTCGGTGCTGGAAGAGGAACTGGACACCATCAGCACCCGCCCCTACGATCCTTTTTACCTGACGGACGAGGACCGCAAGGCTTTCGAGGAGATCATCCGCCCCTACTGGAAGGGCCGCTCCACCTATGAGCAATGGCTGGTACAGTGCCCGAAGGAGGCGGCCATCCTGCGGGACTGCGGCGCGGTCTACATCAACCGCAAGGCCGTCCGCGGCTTCGGCGAGACCACCGCGGGCTATCTGACCATCATTCAGGACGGCATTGAGGGCATCCTGGCCCATGTGGCCCAGGTGGAATCCCGGCTGGACATCGCCGTGGCCGGCGATTATGAAAAGATGACCTATCTGCGGGCCATCCGCATCGCGGCGGAGGGCATCTGCGACCTGGCGGACCGCTACGCCGCGGAGGCCGAGCGTCTGGCCGGGCTGGAGAGCGATGAAAAGCGCAAAGCGGAACTGCTGCAGATCGCCGAGACCTGCCGCTGGGTGCCGCGCCATCCCGCCCGTACCTTCCGGGAGGCTATCCAGGGCCTGTTTTTATATCAGTGCTGCCTGATCATGGAGCAGAACGCGGCCAGCTACAACCCCGGCCGCCTGGATCAATATCTCTACCCCTATTATAAGGCCGATATCGAGGCCGGCCGCCTGACCCACGACGAGGCCCAGGAGCTTCTAGAGTGCCTGTGGGTGAAGTTTTCGGAGCAGTGCCTGTTCCAGGACGCGGTGACGGCCCAGTTTTCCGCGGGTTATCCCATGTTCCAGAACGTCTGCTGCGGCGGCGTGGACAGCCGCGGCATGGACGCTGTCAACGTAGTGTCCTACATGATGCTCCAGGCCACGGCGGACGTGCAGCTGTATCAGCCCTCCCTGTCCGTGCGCTACAACATGGCGAAGAACCCGGACAAGTTCCTGAAAAAAGTGGCGGAGGTCATCAAGCTGGGAACCGGCTTCCCGGCCTTCCACAACGACGACGTGGGCATTGAGATGATCATGAACAAGGGCATCCCCATGAAGGAGGCCTTCGACTGGAACCCCTGCGGCTGCGTGGAGACCAATCTGGCGGGCAAGCAGCGCTGCTACACCGCCTACGCGGATTACAATCTGGGGGCGGCGGTGGAATACGCGCTGCTGAACGGCAGGAGCCGCAAATACGGCGTGCAGGCTTCACTCCAGACCGGGGATCCGCTGACCTTTACCACCTACGAAGAATTCGAAAACGCCGTGCGGGAGCAGATCAAATGGACCATCCGCCAGTGCATCGTCAGCAGCCATGTGAACGACGACATCTGCATGGTGCGTACCTGTCCGGTGCTGTCCATGACCTTCTGGGACTGCATTGAAAAGGGAAAAGATTACGCCACCGGCGGCGCGAAATACAACCTGGGCAACGGCATCGACGCCATCGGCGTGGCAGACGTGATCAACAGCCTGATCGCGGTGAAGAAAATCGTCTTCGAGGAGAAGACCGCCACCATGGAGGAGCTGCTGGCGGCCCTGGACGCCGACTTCGCGGGCTATGACCGCATCAAGAAGCTCTGCGACGACGCGCCGAAGTACGGCAATGATGATGAGGAGACCAACGAGCTGACGGCGGACCTGTTCAGCTTCATCGCGGACTACACCGAAAGCTTTACCAGCCGCTTCGGCAGGATGCAGTCCGGCATTCTGCCGGTGTCCGGCAACACGCCCTTCGGCATCGAAGTAGGGGCGCTGCCCTCCGGCAGACGGGCCTGGAAGCCTCTGGCGGACGGCATCAGCCCTAACCAGGGCACGGATACCGAGGGCATGGGCGCGGTGCTGAGATCCACCGCCTTCATTCCCCAGGCGCGGTTCGACCAGGGCACACTGCTGAATCTGAAGCTGGACACTTCCTTCCGCGAGCGGCCCAACTCCACCCGGGAGCTGATGAACTTCTTAAAGAGCCTGTGCTCGCTGCACGTGTTCCACGCGCAGTTCAACGTGATCGACACGGAGACACTGATCGACGCAAAGGTGCATCCGGAGGATCACGACGGCATGCTGGTCCGGGTGGCCGGCTACACCGCCTACTTTACCGAACTGGGGGGCGAGGTGCAGGATGATATCATCTCCCGCAGCTCCCATTCGAAGATAGACTGAGAGAGCGATGCAGCTGTGCTGTGAAAGGCTAAGCAGCATTTGACAAAAGCCCTTAGCGAAGCAACGGGCAGATCGGTCCTTCCGAGGACCTGTCTGAGCGGAGCGAGTTCCGCAGGAAGGGCCGTGTCTATCTGCACGGAAGCTGAGCTTAGTCGCTTTTGTTCCTGCTGCGAGCCTTTCACAGCACAGAAGCACGAGCCCTGTGATACTACAAAAAAGGTGAAAAGAGAACCGTCCCCATTACGCATAGATCCTTAGAAGGCTCTGCAGTTGGCTGTCCAGCCACGAAGACACGCTCGCGCTTGGCGCTTTGTCGTAACGGCACTAAGCTCGAGCTGCGCAGGGCTTGCTCTCGCTAAGTGCCGACGAGTCGCGACAGTCTTCTTAGGCTTGGGACAGCCAAGGGCAGAGCCGCTGCACGATATAAACCAAATGAACACCGCCACCATCTTACGAATCGAACACACCTCCATCTCGGACGGCGAGGGCATGCGCACCGTGGTCTTTTTCAAAGGCTGCCCCCTGCGCTGCGCCTGGTGCTCCACGCCGGAAAGCCATCTGCCCGGCCGCGAAGTCTATCATAAAAAAGAGAGATGCACGGGCTGCGGCAGATGTCTGGCAGCCTGCCGTCACGGGGCGCTGACCGTATCTCCCGGGACGGGGGCCGTGGTCCGGGATCCCGCGAAGTGCGTGAACTGCCTGGCCTGCGCCGATGCCTGTCTGTACGGCGCCATGCGCGTGTACGGGAAGGAGATGACGGTGCGCCAGGTGATGCGGGAGATCGAAAAGGATCAGGTGTTCTACTTTCATTCCGGCGGCGGCGTGACGTTGTCCGGCGGCGACGTGCTGCTGTGGACGGATTTCGCGGAGGAACTGCTGAAAGAATGCGAGGCCTGCGCCATTGACGCCGCGGCGGAGCTGGACCTGTTCGGCCCCTGGGAAAACGTCCGGCGCATCGTGCCGTATCTTTCCCACTTTTTCGCGGACCTGAAGCTGATGGACCCGGAAAAGCACAGGAGATGGACCGGCCAGAGCAGCGAGACGATCCTGGAGAACCTGCGCCGGGCGGATGAGATCTGCGCGCCCGGGGCCATCCGCGTGCGGGTGCCCTTGATCCGCGGCGTCAATGACGATGCGGAGAACCTGCAAAAGACGGCGGAATTCTGCTGCGGCCTGAAAAATGTCTCCGCCGTGGAGTTTTTGCCTTATCATCGGCTGGGGATCCACGCTTATGAGCAGCTGTCCCGGCCGTACGCGCTGCAGGAGGAACCTCGCATGAGCCGGGAGGAGGCGCTGGAGAAGGTTTCGTTTCTGACGGAGCAGGCCTGGCCCTTCGCGCTGGTGCTGGACGGGGAGCGGCTGAGATGAAGACAGGAGAACCGTCCCCGCGTCTTCAGAGGGAACACAAAAGGACCGTCCCCGTG
>JAGAEH010000013.1 GCA_017613225.1 Lachnospiraceae bacterium | reverse complement strand
TCACGAAGATGTTGGCAATGATCAGCTTCTTGGCGGTAAAGGCCGGTTTCGCCAGCGCCGCCTCTTCAGGCTCGTCGGGCAGGGGATCCGGGGCCGCGGGAATAGGCTCCGCAGCCTCCGCCGCGGACTCTACGACTTCTTCCACTGCCCCAACAACGGGCGCCGCAGCCTCTGCTACAGCCTCTGCAGCCTCTTCCACTGCCTCAACAACGGGCTCCGCAGCCTCTGCCGCGGACTCTACGACTTCTTCCACTGCATCAACAACGGGCTCCGCAGCCTCCGCCACAGCCTCGGCGGCCTCTTCCACCGCTTCCGCAACGGGCGCTGCCGCGCCTACTTCACCGAGAAGCAGCTCGGAAACTGCGCCTGCGGTCTCCTCCGTACCCTCCAGCTCGCAGAGAATCTGGCCCAGCACCTTGCCGTCTTTGTTTTCCGCCACGAATACCAGTTTGGTCCCGTCTTCGATGGCGTCCTTTACTTCCTCCAGGCTCAGGATGTCTTCCTCCCGGTTCACGATGTCCGGGCGCTTCCTGGCCTGCTCATCTCTCATCTCCTTCAGAAAACCGCAGATCGCTTCCGCGTCGGCTGCGGTGGCTTTGCGGACCTTTACGTCCTCCGCCTCTTCGCCGCTGACGGGGTTGACCCATGACGCGAACTTCGCGATGCTGGGGCGCGGGCGTTCCGGTTCATTGTTGAATCTTGCCATAGTACGTCTCCTTATCTCTTCGTCTGTTCCGACAATTATTTACTTCGCGATCTCTCTGACGATCTCCGTCAGCACCTGCACCTGCTTTTCCATGTGCTCCACGGTGATGTGCTCGAAGGGGCCGTGGGCCGCGTAACCGCCGGTGCCCACGTCCGGGCAGAGCAGGCCCCGGTAGGTGAGCCTGGCGCCGTCGGTGCCGCCCCGGGCCACCCGTTCTTCGGGTTCCATGCCGCAGGCCTTGATGGCCCGCTTCACATAGTCCACGATCTCCGGATGCTCCTTGATCAGGTCGCCCATGTTCTTATAGTGATATTCGATGGTGAGCTTCACGGCGCCTTCGCCGTACTTCTCGTTCAGGATCTTCTCGATGTGGCGCAGGGTCTCCTCCCGGACGCGGAAGGTCTCCCTGTTGTGGTCGCGGATGATGTAGGTCAGCTTCGCGTGCTCCACGTCGCCCTCCATGTTGGTCAGGTGGAAGAAGCCCTCCCTGCCGTCGGTGTGGGCCGGGATCTGGGTGCCGGGCAGCAGGCCGTTGAACTCCATGGCGATGAGGCTGGCATTCTTCATCTTGTTCTTGGAAGAACCTGGATGGATGGAATAGCCTGTGACCTCCACGAAAGCGGTCAGAGCGTTGAAGCACTCGTAGGCCACGGTATTGTTGGCGCCGCCGTCCACGGTGTAGGCGAAGTCCGCGCCGAACTTTTCAATGTCCAGGCCGGCAGCGCCGCCGTCCACTTCCTCGTCGGGGGTGAAGGCCATGCAGATCTTCCCGTGGGGGATATCGTTGGCCATCACATATTCCACCATGGTCAGGATCTCGGCGATGCCCGCCTTGTCGTCCGCGCCCAGGATGGTGGTGCCGTCGGTGGTGATGAGCTCCATGCCCTTCAGTTCCGCAAGGTGGGGGAAATCCGCCGGATCCAGCACGCGGCCGGGGCACAGGGTGATGGCGGAACCGTCGTAATCGGGATAGACCTGGGGGTTCACGCCGTAGCCGTTAAAATCGGAGACCGTATCGATGTGGGAAATGAAGCCCACAGCCGGCTTGTCTTCATATCCGGGCGTGGCGGGGACAAAGCCCGTCACATAGCAGTCGTCCTGCAGTTCCACGCCGCTGACGCCCATTCCGATCATCTCGTCCTTCAGGACTCTGGCCAGGTCGAACTGGCACTCCGTGGAAGGCTGATGATCCACGCCCATGGCGCTGGGGGTGGCGATCTTCACATACTTCAAAAATCTCTCTTTTACCGTCATGACCGATACTTCCTCCTCTGTTTTGATGGCCCGAAAGGCCTGAACCGGTACGATCCATTTTATATTAGCATCAGACCGCAGTCTGTGCAAATCCTTTATTTGTCCCCCGCCTTCAGCCTGGCGATCAGCAGGGAGGCCGCGATCCCTGCCGCGGCGATGCCCACACACAGCAGCATGGCGGGCCTGTAGCTGCCGAAAATGTCAAAGGAATAGCCGATGGCGGAATGGGACACCGCCTGCGGGACCATCCGCGCGATGTTCATGTAGGCCACGATCCTGGCGAACTCCGCCGCCCGGAAACGCTCCTTCACCATGCTCAGGTTGGACACGCCGGTCACCGCGTAGAAACCGCCGGTGGCAAAGGCCGCCGTGTACAGCACGATGTCAGCCGAACCGGACATCAGCCCCAGCACCAGGCATCCGGATCCGGCCGTCAGCAGCAGGATCACCGTGGCCCTGACCGAACCCAGGCGGTCGCCGATCACTCCCGCCGCCAGCTTTGTCACGATGTTGCCGATCATGCTGGCGGAGATCAGCGCCGCCCCAAAGGCCGGGCTTTTGCCGATGCTG
The DNA here is from genome assembly GCA_017613225.1 of Lachnospiraceae bacterium. Classification (GTDB taxonomy): domain Bacteria; phylum Bacillota; class Clostridia; order Lachnospirales; family Lachnospiraceae; genus UBA3774. Next base: position 8,583 of record JAGAEH010000013.1, on the reverse strand, counting down.
GAAGCGTAGCTGGAGAGGTGCTGCGAGATGGTGGCCGCGAAGGACACCAGGCAGGCGATCAGATACAGCATCACCGTGCCCAGGGATCTTAACCCGAATTTTCTCTCCTCCGGCAGCGCGATGATCCGTATCTTCTTTTCCGGTCCCGGCGCTTCCCCTTCGCCGTACTTTTTCATGCCCAGTTCCCCCGGCGTCAGGCGCACCAGGAGGATGGCGGGCAGCAGCAGGATCACTTCGATGGCTGCAGCGATGCGGTAGACGCTGCGCCAGCCGATGCTCTCGATCAGCGCCGCGAAGACGGGGCTCAGCACGGCGCCGATGACGCCTGCCAGGGCCATGAAGATCGCCGTGGCGGTGCCCATCTTTTTGTCGAACCAGTTGGCGATCACCACGTTGCCCACGATCATGCCGGTGAAGGCATTGGCCGCGCCTAAAAGGACTGCCACCAGATAGAAGTGCCAGACACTGGTCCCCAGGGACATCAGCAGGTAGCAGCCGGTGCCGACGGCAGCCGCTATGGCCAGCATCAGACGCAGCGGAACGCGCTTCATCACCCGCACCACAACGGCGGAGAGAAGTCCCTGCACGATATTCATGATGGTCAGGTAAAAGGAGATGTCACCGACGCCCACCCCCAGCTCTTTCGAGACCGGCAGATAAAAGACGCCCATGCAGTTGACGGCCAGTCCCGCCGCCACTCCGGAGAACCCGCAGCAGACGGCGACGATGACCCAGTGATAATGTTTACTGAAAAAAGAACGCATGCCCTATCTTTCTGTCAGTGTTCCCTCAGGCTTCTTCCGCTCCGGGCTTTAAGGCTTCCCGCTCCGCCTCCTCCGTGTACACGCCCACTTCGTCCTGCACGTTCCGGCGGATCTGCTCCTCCTCCGCCAGATCGATGTCCGGCAGATTCTCCAGGGATTCAATGGGAAAATGACGCAGGAACTCGTCCGTAGTCTTGTAGGTCATGGGGCGGCCGGGGGTCTGGAGCCTGCCGGCCTCTTCGATCAGGCCGTACTCCGTGAGCCTTTCCACCGCGTGGGCGGAACTGACGCCCCGGATCCGCTCGATCTCCGCCCGGGTGATGGGCTGCTTGTAGGCGATGATGGACAGCGTCTCCAGCAGCACGTCCGTCAGGCGGTAGCGCCGGGGCCTGGACACCAGCTTGATCAGGGCCGGGAACACCTCCGGATCCGTGGTCATCTGGAAGGAATCCTCCAGCCGCAGCAGGCGGACGCCTCTGCCGTTTTCCGCGTATTCCTCCTGCAGGGACAGCAGGGCCGCCTCCGCCTCTTCAAAAGAGATCTCCAGCACCGATGCCAGGGCCTCGATCTCCACCGGATCGCCGGCGGCGAACAGGATGCCTTCAATCGTCGACTTTATTTTTTCCGTCATGGTCATTCACCTCTAAGATCAGATCGTCCCCGTCCTCGTCCTGGGTCAGCCGCAGGTCTCCCTCCTTCAGGAGCTCCAGCACCGCCAGGAAGGTCACGATCACCTCGTCACGGGTCTTTTTACCTTTGAACAGTTTGCGGAAGGACTGGCGCTTGGCCCGCCGCACCGCGCGCCTCACGCTGCGGATCCCGGTCTCGATGGGGATCACTTCGTGGGTGATGCGGCCCACGCCCTTTTTCTTCTGCTCCTCCCGCTCCGCGTGCTGCTTTAAGACGTCCTCGAAGATCTGCTTCAGCTTCAGCAGGTCCACGCCCACCAGCAGGCTGTCCAGATCCACCGGCGGCTTGTACTCCGCCACTTCCTTCGGCAGGCATTCGGGGCGGAACACCAGCTGCTCGCTGCCCACGGCGATGTCCCGCAGCTCTCCGGAAAGGAGCTTGTACCTGCGGTACTCGATCAGCCTTGCCACCAGCTCGGCGCGGGGGTCTTCCTCTTCCTCGTCCTCGTCCGGCTCGGGCTCCGGCAGCAGCATCCTGGCCTTGATGTCCAGCAGCGTGGCGGCCATCAATAAAAAATCGCTCATCAGATCCAGATCCACCTCTTCCATGTCGGCAATGTAGGCGAGGTACTGATCGGTGATCTCGGCGATCGGGATGTCGTATATGTCTACTTTATTCTTGTTGATCAGGTGCAGCAAAAGAGCCAGCGGCCCTTCAAAGGCCGGCAGCTTAACATTCAGTTGCATCGGGGACGTCCTCCCTTGAAGGGTATAGAGTCAGCAGCACGAGTTCCCCCGGATTCAGGATCCTGGGCGGGAACTGGGGGCCGGCAAGGCCCGAGGAGACGATCATCTCCTTCCCGTTCTCCTTGTAGCTGCCGTAGTCGTAGCCGGGGAACAGGCGCCTGTGGGGCGACAGCAGGCCGCCGTAGACGGGCAGACGGATCACGCCGCCGTGGATGTGGCCGCTGACGATCAGGTCCGCGCCCCAGTCCATGTAGGCCTTGAAGTACTCCGGCGTATGGGCCAGCAGCACGGTGTAGGCGCTGGGATCCGGTTCTCCCAGTAAAGAGGTCAGATAGGCCGCGTCCACCGGATCGTGCTTTTTGCCGTAGTAAGGCAGGGGCAGGTCCAGCCCCGCGAAGTGCAGCTTTCTGTTGCGGAAATACAGGGAGCGGTTGTTGAGGATGGTAACGCCCCGCTTCTTTAAGACTTTCTGCAGCGCCGTGTAATAGCCGCCGTCCTTGTTCAGCCGCGCCAGCCGCGCCTCGTGGTTGCCGTTGGAATAGAGGATCGGGTATCTGGAGGACAGCTCGGCAAACAGCGGCAGCATGAACTCGTAGCCGCCCTTTGCCTCCTTGTCGTTCATGCTCTTGTTCACGGCGTCGCCGGGCACCAGGATCACATTCGGCGCCAGGGCATCGATGGCCTCGATCAGCTCGCAGCTGCGGTGGCCGATCTCGTTATTGTGGAGATCAGAAAAAAGAGCCATCCGGTAACCGGACAGCTCCTTGGGGATCTTGCTGTTGATAATGTCGTAAAATGTGGTCTGCATGATGCTTACCGTCCTCATCCGGTTGCCTTATCATAACATGACGGAGAGGAATGCGCAAGGCATGAAGACCGGTCCGCGGACCTTTTTCTGGCCGTCTTACTGCCCGTTCGGCTTGCTGCCGTTGGGGTTCTGCGGCTGCTGTTGCTGCTGTTCCTGCTGGGGCATGTCCTTATAGGCGCCCAGGGTCACCTGGTATTCGTGGGTGACGTATTCATTGCCCTCCAGTACGCTCACCTGCACCGTAACGGTCTCGCCCGCCGCGTAGTAGGTCAGCAGTTCCTTCAGCCCTTCCATGGTGGATACGGTCTCGCCGTCCAGTGCCGTCAGAATGCCGCCCGCCTGGATCCCGGCCGCCTCAAAGGGGCCGCCCTCGGTGATTCTGGTCAGGTACACGCCGGTGGGCATGCCGTACAGGGAGGCCAGGTCGGAAGTGACGGTCTGTCCCATGATGCCGATGTAGCAGGCGTCTTCGTCAGAGACAGGGTCCCGCTGGACCTTGTTCTGGATCCGCTCGATGATGGGGACCACCGTATCGATGGGGATCGCGTAGCCCATGCCCTCCACGTCGGTGTCCGCGTACTTGGCGGAGTTGATGCCGATCAGCTCGCCGCTCATGTTCAGCAGGGCGCCGCCGGAGTTGCCGGGGTTGATGGCCGCGTCAGTCTGCAGCAGAGGCGCGGTGGAGGTGCTGACCACACGGTTCTTGGCGCTCACGATGCCGGTGGTGACGGACTGTCCCTGGCCCAGGGCGTTGCCGATGGCGACCACCTGCTGGCCGATCTTCATGGCTTCGGAGCTGCCCAGAGAGATCACCGCTATATTGTTCTTCGTCTCTTCTGTCAAGTCCGCGATCTTGACGTACACAAGGGCCACGTCCACGCCGGAATCGCTGCCCTTTACGGTGGCGTCATAGACGCTGTCGTCACAGAAGCAGACGGAAAGAGATTTCGCGTTTTCGATCACGTGGTGGTTGGTCACGATCAGCAGGTCCGTGTCGGTCTGGCCGATGATGATGCCGGAACCCGCGCTGGTCACCTCATAGGAGCCGCCGTTGTTCCCGTAACCCCACATGTTGTAATAGTTCTGCATCTCCTGTACGGAGGTATTGGTGATGGCCACGATGGCCGGCAGCGCCACCTCCGCCACACCTGTCACGTCCAGGCTCAGACTGGCGTTTCCGCTGTTCTCCGAAGCGGCTTTGGTGGTCAGTTTCCACTCGCCCGTGGACTCTTTCTGCGTGGTGTCCTTTTCTTTCTCCTGGTCCTTTTCTTCCGGGCTCTCCGCCTCGGCCTCGCTGGTCTTCTGCATGTCGTCCCTTGAGAAGGCCGTCGTGGCGGTGGTCCGGTTGGCAAGGCTCTTCGCGGCCAGATAGCCGCCGCCTCCCGCCAGGCCCAGCATCACCACTGCCAAAAGGATGGCCAGGACTTTTTTGCCGGCGCCCCACTTCTTTTTCGGGGGCTTATTTCCGCTTCCGCCGGTGCTTCCGCTCCCATAGGAAGAGTTGCCATAGTTTTGATAGCCGTTATTATGATAACCGCTGCTTTGATATCCGTAACCACTCTGACCGCCGGTCTCGCCGGTGCGGTAGCTGTAGCTGCTTCCCTCATATCCGCCTTCCTGGCGGTTTCCGTAAAACTGTCCGGCGGACTGTCCGCCGCCGTAGTAGTCATACCGTCCCGCCTGGGGCATGCTGTCGCCGCCCTCCTGAGGCGCTCTTCCGTAACGGTATTCCCCGTTTACAAAGCCGTTGTTCTCCGGCTGCTGTTCCTGATCGTTGTTCTCAAACTCGTAGTTCATTGTAAGCCTCCTGGTTACCCCTCGCTTGTATGCCCATAGGATATCGGCGAATTATGGCAAAAATATCACGGAAAAATGGTTTTTTTGTGAACTCCGATCCTGTTTTTTAACCTCTCGGGAATACACTTTCGGACATAAAGAAAGACCGCAGCCGAAGCTGCAGCCTTTCTTTTCATCACTTGGCGACGTCGGAAACGCGGCTCTCACGGATGACATTGACCTTGATCTGTCCCGGATAATCCAGTTCTTCCTCGATCCTCTTGGCAATGTCGTGCGCCATGATCACCATCTCATCGTCGTTGACCTGTTCCGGCACTACCATGATGCGCACCTCGCGGCCTGCCTGGATGGCGAAGGACTTATCCACGCCCTTGAACTCGGAAGTGATCTCCTCCAGCTGTTTCAGGCGGGTGGTGTAAGTCTCCAGCGTCTCCCTTCTGGCGCCGGGGCGGGCGGCCGAAATCGCGTCGGCGGCCTGCACGATGCAGGAGATCAGGTTAGTGGGTTCCACGTCACCGTGATGAGATTCCACTGCGTTAATGACGATAGCCGACTCTTTGTAACGCTTGCAGAGGTCAGAGCCGATCTGAATGTGAGACCCTTCGATCTCGTGGTCCAGGCTCTTGCCGATGTCATGCAGCAGACCGGCACGCTTGGCCATGCGCACGTCCAGTCCCAGTTCGCCGGCCAGTACACCAGACAGGCGGGAGACCTCGATACTGTGCTTCAGTGCATTCTGGCCGAAACTGGTGCGGAAGTGCATCTTGCCCAGCAGGCGGACCAGTTCGGGATGCAGGCCGTGCACGCCGCATTCCAGCGTGGCGTTTTCGCCTTTCTCCTTGATCATGGCTTCCACTTCCTTGCGGGCCTTCTCCACCATCTCCTCGATGCGGGCGGGATGGATCCGGCCGTCCACGATCAGCTTCTCCAGCGCGATCTTGGCGATCTCCCTGCGCATCGGGTCGAAGCCCGACAGTATCACGGCTTCGGGGGTGTCATCGATGATCAGGTCCACGCCGGTCATGGTCTCCAGGGTGCGGATGTTGCGGCCCTCACGTCCGATGATCCTTCCCTTCATCTCGTCGTTGGGCAGCTGCACTACGGAGATCGTAGTCTCGGCCACGTGGTCGGCAGCGCACTTCTGAATGGCGTTGACGATGTACTCCTTGGCCTTCCTGGTGGATTCCTCCTTCACCTGGGCATCCATCTCGCGGATGCGGACGGCCGTCTCGTGCTTGATGTCATCTTCCATGATGCCCAGCAGGATATTCTTGGCCTCGTCCTTTGTCAGGCCGGAGATCCGTTCCAGCTCTGTGGTCTCCTTGGCGATCATCTCGTCCAGCTTCGCGTGCTTTTTGTTCAGACTCTCCTCTTTAGCGGCAAAATTGTTTTCACGCTTCTCCATGGATTCGAGCTTCTTATCCAGGCTCTCCTCCTTGTTCTGCAGTCTCCTCTCCTGTCTCTGCAGCTCGGAACGTCTTTCCTTCGTCTCTTTATCGAATTCGTTCTTCGCCTTCAAAGCCTCTTCTTTGGCTTCCAGCAGTGCCTCTCTCTTTTTCTGTTTCGCGGTCTTCATGGCCTCGTCCAGGATCTCCCGGGATTTTTCCTCGGCCGTGCCGACCTTCTTTTCATATACTTTCTTTCTGTATAATGTTGAGATAAGCCAGGTAAGAGGAGCAACTACGACAAGCGTTATTACAACTGCAATCCATTTGTCCACAGTGATTCCTCCTTATTAAATTTTCAGGGTGCATTGGTCGTGATTAACCTAATAAAGTGTACTAATTTTCAGAAATAAAGTCAAGGTTTGCGGATGATTTAGTATATATTTTTTCCGCCGACCACTACATTTACACACTTTTCGAAAAAGTGCATACCCCGCCCAGCCAGGTCTCCAAAACGTCGATCCTGTGAATATCGTCCGGATCCGCGGCAAAAACGTCCTCACCCAGCACCACGAAGTCCGCCAGATGGCCGGGAGCGATCCTGCCCTTCTCCTTTTCCTCGAAACTGGCCTCGGCGCCGCGCAGGGTGTAACTGTCGATGGCCTCCTGCACCGTAAACGCCTGTTCCGGCAGATAGGGGCCGCAGCCGTCCCGCACGGAGCGCCTGGTCACCGCGCACTGGATGCCCCGCAGGGCGTCCGGCATCTCCACGGGGCAGTCCGTGCCGTTGCTCACGGAAAGACCGCCCTCCATCAGCGTCTTCCAGCTGTAGCTGGTGGACGCCAGATCCTTCCCCGCACGGGCCTCCACGATATGGTTGTCGTAGTCCAGGAAGATGCTCTGGGCGTAGATGTGGAGCTTCATGCCGATCATGCGCCGCAGCTGATCCGCCCGGCTGATCTGGCAGTGGACGATGCCGTGCCGGTGATCCTCCCTGGGATGGTCCTTCAGCGCCTTTTCGATGGCGTCCAGCACCATGTCCAGACAGCCGTCGCCAATGGCGTGGATCGCCACCTGCATCCCGATGCTGTTGGCGTAGCCGATCATCTCGTCCAGGGTCTCCTGGGAAAAGACCGGGAAGCCGCAGGTGGAGGGATCGTCCGCGTAAGGCCGGGACAGATAGGCCGTCCTGGCTCCCAGGGAACCGTCCCCCAGCATCTTCAGCGGACCGGTGCGGAACATGCTGCTGCCCACGCCGGTCTTGTGGCCTGCTTCCACGAAGGCCTTCAGGCTCTCCAGATTGCCGAAATTGCTCTGCTCATAGACGCGCACCGTCAGTTCGCCGGCCGCCTCCAGCTCCTTGTAGGCCTCCATCACCGTCTGCCAGGGCAGACCGGAAAAAGTCTGATAGTCGTCCGACTGGCTGCTGGTGACGCCGTAGGAATTCAGCGCCTTGCAGGCGGTCCGGATCATGGCCTTTACCTCTTCTTTAGAAGGCGCGGGCAGCGAATCGTACACCAGTCCCATGGCGTTGTCGAAAAAGCGGCCGTCCGGCACGCAGTCAGAGGTACCGATGCTGCCGCCCTCCGGCTGGGGGGTGTCGGCCGTGATCCCCAAAATCTCCAGCGCCTTGCTGTTCACCACCAGGCAGTGGCCGCAGCAGCGCACCAGGCAGATCGGATACTCCGTGGATATGGTGTCCAGGTCGTAGCGGTCGGGCATGCGATGGACGTCCGTGAAATAATCCTGATTCCAGCCGCGCCCCTTCAGCCAGGCGCCCTCCGCCACCGGATGCTCCGCGGCAAAGGCCTTCACATAGGCCAGCAGATCCGCCAGGCTGCCGGTATGCTCATCCAGCTTGGCCGTGAGCAGCGCTTGGCCGTAATTCAGAATGTGCATGTGGCTGTCATTGAAGCCGGCGCAGACAAACCGCCCCTGCAGGTCCTTCAGTTCGTCCCCGGGAGCCGCCAGCGCCAGCGCGTCCTTTGTATTTCCGACAAAGACGAACCGCCCGTCCTCCACCGCAAAGGCTTCGGCAAAAGGCAGTTCGCCGGTGTAGATCTTTCCGTTGTAAAACACTTTTTTCATGATGAGGACCTCCTATAATCCGAGTCCACTTACCGCCTATCGGCCAGGCGTTTTTATACTTTTCTTGTCTTGCGCCTCGATGCAGACGCGGCTGCTTCAGTCACGCTCCTACTTGGCGCTTTGAGGCAGATGCGGCTGCTTCAGACACGCTCCCGCTTGGCGCTTTGTCGTAGCGGTACTAAACTCGAACTGCGCAAGGCTTGTTCTCGCTAAGTACCGACGAGTCGCGACAGTCTTCAGCAGCTCCGCATCTGCCTCTTCAGCGCCCATATGATCTCTGCAATCCACCTTTAAAGCGACTGTTCCGTCTCGTAATACAGCATCCGTGAGCAGATGTCCCAGCCCCCCTGATGCATGCTTTTAGC
>JAGAEH010000124.1 GCA_017613225.1 Lachnospiraceae bacterium | reverse complement strand
GCCGGTGGCCAGGTTGCCGCCGGTGGTGATGTTCGCACCCAGCAGACCGGAGAAGTTGATGCCCAGGGCCAGGCCGATGATCAGGGCCGCGATGATGACGTTGCGGCTCTCCTGGAAGTTGGTGTGGTTCTCGACCATATTGCGGATACCGATGGCGGAGATCATACCGTAGAGGATGATGGATACGCCGCCGATGGTAGCTGCCGGCATAGCGGTGATCAGCGCCGCGAACTTCGGGCAGAAGCTCAGCACGATGGCGTAGACCGCTGCCAGGCGCATCACACGGGGATCGTAGACCTTGGTCAGAGCCAGCACGCCGGTGTTCTCGCCGTAGGTGGTGTTGGCCGGAGCGCCGAACAGGGCGGCGATGGTGGTACCGACGCCGTCGCCGATCAGGGTGCGGTGCAGGCCGGGATCTTCAATAAAGTTTCTGCCCACGGTGCCGCTGATGGCGGAGATGTCGCCCACGTGCTCCATCATGGTCGCCACGGCGATGGGCACGATGGTGATGATGGCGGAGACCAGCAGGCCGCCGTCCGCTCCCTTAAAGAGGGAGAACACGGTATTCTGCATCTGGAAAGGCAGGCCGAACCAGGCGGCTTCTTTCACGCCGGTCCAGTCCACGTTGCCGGTCAGGGCAGCCACCAGGTAGGAGGCCACGACGCCCAGCAGGATGGGGATGATCTTGACCATGCCCTTGCCCCAGATGTTGCAGACGATGACAACAACGATGGCCACCAGGGCGATCCACCAGTTGCTGGTGCAGTTGTTGATGGCCGAAGGGGCCAGGTTCAGACCGATGGCGATGATGATCGGGCCGGTGACGACGGGCGGGAAGAACTTCATCACGTTCTTGCTGCCGAAGGCCTTGCAGATCAGGGCCAGGATCAGGTAGAGCAGGCCGGCGCAGGCCACGCCCACACAGGCGTAGACCAGGCCCTGGGCCTCTGTCTGGCCGGCGCTGACCGCCATGGCCTTGACCGCGGCGTAGCCGCCCAGGAAGGCGAAGGAAGATCCCAGGAATACGGGAACCTTTCTGCCGGTGACCAGGTGCATGAACAGCGTAGCCAGGCCCGCGAACAGCAGCGTCGCGGAAACGCTCAGGCCCGTAAGGATCGGGACCAGCACAGTGGCGCCGAACATGGCGAACAGATGCTGCAGGCCCAGCACCAGCATTTTGGGAGTGCCGAGGGTCCTGGCATCGAAGATCTCTTGCTGCATTTCTTTCTCTTTCATACAAATACCTCTCCGTTTTCTTTGTGTTTCAACCGGGGCCGGCCCTTTTACGGAGAAAGGACCCTGCCGTTCCGGCAAGGCCCTTCTATGGTCATACACAAACTTGTTTTTCGATTCATGTATCTTGCCGGCATCTCTGTACCGATTTAAAAATCACTGTGCTTATTATAAAGCCCGGCCGGCAAAAATCAACTTTGAATCAAAAGTGTTTTTCGTATTATCGGAACAAAAAAACGGCATCCGGAAGACGCCGTCTAAAACCCAAGTCGTCCCTTTAGAAGAGGATGGGGTTGAATCTTCTCTCCTGATCGATGGTGGTGAAATCCCCGTGCCCGGGATAGACCTGCACGTCCGGGGGCAGCACCAGAAGCTTCTCCTTAATGGACTTCGCGATGGCCGTCTGGCTGCCCGTCGCCAGGTCCGTGCGTCCGTAGGAGCCGGCAAAGAGAGTGTCCCCGGAGAACAGCACCTGCTCGTCCTCGATGTAATAGCAGCAGCTGCCCTCGGTGTGCCCCGGCGTATGGATCATCTTGATGTGGAAGCCCGCCAGGTCGAACTCGTCGCCGTCGTTTAACAGCACGTCCGCCTTCACCGTGTAAGGCTCCGCCCAGGCCGCGGAGCGGTTCAGCTCCGGATCGCCCAACAGCCTCTCCTCCGCCGCGCAGGCATAGACAGGAATGTCCCTGTGCCGCTTGAGGTCGTTGATCGCGTAGATGTGATCAAAGTGTCCGTGGGTCAGCAGGATCCCGGAAATGTAGTAGTCCCGCATCTCGGCCTGGTCCAGCAGATACTCCCCGTTGTCCGCGGGATCCACGATGATGGTCTCCCGGGTCTCGGTGTTGATCACGAAATAGACGTTGGTCTCGATGTCTCCAAGTATCCTGTATGAAATCTCTATCTTTCCCATATTGCTCTTAACCTACCGTTCTCTGAATATCAAAAACACCATTGATCTGGTAGAGTTTTTGAATGACTTTATTGATCTCCTCCACGCCCTCTGTCTCAAAGGTGATGAAAAAGTTGGAAACTCCCTGTTTGTTCGCGAAGGTGCGCAGGGTGAGGATCAGGATGTCCTGTTCCGCCAGCGTCCTGGACACGTCCGCGGTGATGCCGATGCGGTCCTTGGCGTACAGCGCGATCTCCGCCACATAGCGTTCTTTCTGCCGTCCGTCCTCCGTAGGCGCCCACTCCACGCTGATCAGGCGGCCCCGCTCCAGCTCCGGAAGATTGATGATGTTCAGGCAGTCCGTGCGGTGGATGGTCACGCCGCGGCCCCGGGTGATGAAGCCCACGATCTCGTCGCCGGGGATGGGGTTGCAGCAGCGTCCGAAGTGGACCGCCACGTCGTCGATGCCCTCCACGAAGACCCCGTTGGTGGACTTCTTGACGGCGGCCCGCTTGTTCTCGGCGATGGCCGCCAGCACCTCCTCGTCCGTGATGGTCTTCTTTTCCTGCCTCTTTTTGACTTCCAGCAGCTTGTTGACCACCTGGCCTTCCTTCAGGCCGCCGTGGCCGATGGCCGCCAGCACCGCGTTCCACTCCAGGAAGCCGTACTTCTGCAGGACCTTCTCCAGGTACTCGGGCTTGGAAAGCTCGGAAAACTCCACGTTCTTGGTCTTGCAGTAGCGCTCCAGCAGTTCCCGTCCCTTTTCGATGTTCTCTTCCTTGTTCTGGCTCCGGAACCACTGGTTGATCTTGTTGCGCGCCTGGGCGCTGGCCACCATGTTCAGCCAGTCGCGGCTGGGCCCCTTGGAGTTCTGGGAGGTCATGATCTCCACCCGGTCGCCGGTGTTCAGCTGATAGTTGATGGGCACCAGGCGTTCGTTGACCTTTGCTCCCACCATGCGGTTGCCCACGGCGGAGTGGACCATGTAGGCGAAGTCGATGGGGGTGGAGCCTTTCGGCAGCACTTTGACGTCGCCGGTGGGGGTGAAGACGTAGACGTCGTCGGAGAGCAGGTTCAGGTCGTTCTTCAGGGAATTCAAGAACTCGCTGTCGTCGGAGAGCTCGTTCTGCCACTCCAGGATCTGGCGCAGCCAGCTCAGCTTCTCCTCCTCCTTGGTCAGGCCCTGGGTGCCGCCCTCCTTGTATTTCCAGTGGGCCGCGATACCGTATTCGGCGGTGTGGTGCATCTCGTGGGTCCGGATCTGGACTTCAAAGGGCAGGCCGTTCTTGGCGATGACCGTGGTATGGATGGACTGATAGTGGTTGGGCTTGGGCATTGCCACATAGTCCTTGAAACGGCCGGGCAGCGGGGTATACATCTCGTGAACAATGCCCAGCGCCGCGTAGCAGTCCGGCACCGTGTTGACGATGACGCGGACGGCGAACAGGTCGTAGATCTCGTCCAGGGTCCTGTTCTGGGTCTTCATCTTTTTGTAGATGGAGAAGTAATGCTTGACGCGGCCGTAGGTGTCCGCCTCGATGCCCGCGGTCTTCAGCCTTTCGGCCAGCTGGGCCACGATGCTGTCGATGAAGCCCTCCCGGGAGAGCTTTTTCTGGGCGATCTCCTCCACCAGTTTGTTATAGGCCTCCGGCTCCAGATACTTCAGGGCCAGGTTGTCCAGCTCCACCTTCAGTTTGGAAATACCCAGACGGCTGGCCAGCGGCGCGTAGATGTCCATGGTCTCCCTGGCCTTTTCCCTCTGCTTTTCCGGGCTCATGTACTGCAGCGTCCGCATGTTGTGGGTGCGGTCCGCCAGCTTGATGATGATCACGCGGATGTCCTTGGCCATGGCCATGAACATCTTGCGCAGGTTCTCGGCCTGCTGCTCCACCTTGCCGCCGTCCCAGGCCAGCCTGGTCAGCTTGGTGACGCCGTCCACCATTTCGGCCACGTCATCCCCGAAGCGTTCGCGGATGTCCTCCAGTGTCATCTCGGTGTCCTCCGCCACGTCGTGGAGGATGCCGGCGATCACCGTGTCCTCATCCATGCCCAGTTCCGAAAGGATCACCGCCACCTGCATGGGGTGGTTGATGTAGGGTTCCCCCGAGCGGCGCTTCTGCCCCTCGTGGGCCTTCGCAGACAGCACGAAAGCTTCCTCGACGCGGTCTGCGTCGCGGAGCGTTCCGTTCTTTTTCATGTTGGCCAGCAGCTGGTCAAATAAGGTCTTCGCGTCTGCCATGATTTTTTCCTGTCATCTCCCTAACGAACTTTAATTTTACTTAAAACTCCAGGCTTCATCAAGCTTTTTTTGCGTCAATTTCACATTTTCCTCTCCAAAGAGGACTTTCAGACGGTAGATATCGTCCTCCGGCACCTCGCCGGGAATGGTCTGCTTTGCCGCGATCTTCTTCCGTTCTTTCTCCAGGTAGACGGTGGCTCCGTGCCCTGCCAGGATGTTGGTCAGCTTTCCCCGTCCTGCCTCGAAGGCGGCGGCGTCCGCGAAGCGCACCCACAGTTCCTTCGGCAAGTCGTCGATGTCCTGCACCCGCTCGCAGACCAGCTTGCCCACCGGATCGTCCCCGATGGACACCCGGCCGCGGATGAAGACTCTCCGGTCCGGCTCCAGCACGTCCTTGTAGCGGTCGTAGTCCCTGGGGAAGATGATCACTTCCAGGTTCCCCGTCACGTCCTCAATGGTCACGAAGGCCATGATCTGGCCGTTCTTCGTGGTCTTCTTGGTCTTCGCGGTGATGATGCCGCCCACCACGGCGATCTCGCCGTCGTGGACTTCCGCCTTTCCGCTCTCGGGATCCACCACGAAGTCCGCGGCGCCGGCGGTGGCGTACTTCTGCCACAGGGCGTCCACGTCCAGCATGGGATGGCCGCTCAGGTAGACGCCGATCACTTCCTTCTCAAACTGAAGGATCTCCTTATTCTCATATTCAGGCACCTGGGGCATGGTGATCCTTGCCATGGCCCGGTCCTCTTCTCCCATCATGTCGAAGAGGTTCATCTGTCCCGCGTAGACCTCCTTGCCCTGACGGGCCTTTTCGTCCATCAGAAGGCCGTAGACCAGCATCTTCTGCCTGCGGTTGCCCGGCAGGGAATCCAGGGCGCCGGCCAGGATCAGGTTTTCAATGGTGCGCTTGTTGACCTCCTTGCCCGTCAGACGGCCGATCAGGTCGTCCAGGTCCGCGAAGGGGCCGTGGGCCTCCCGCTCCGCCACGATGTTCTCGATCACGCCCCGTCCCAGGCCCTTGATGGCCGAAAGTCCGTAGCGGATCTTCTTGCCTTCCACGGAGAAGTTCCAGAACCCGGTATTGATGTCCGGGGGCAGGATCTCGATGTTCATGGAACGACAGACGTTGATGTACTGGATCACCGTCTCCGAATGGTCGATGACGGAGGTCATCAGTGCCGCCATGAACTCCACCGGATAATACTGCTTCAGGTAGGCCGTCTGGTAGGACACCACCGCGTAGGCCGCCGCGTGGGACTTGTTGAAGGCGTACTTGGCGAAGTCCGTCATGTTGTCGAACACTTTATTGGCAACGGATTCCGGGATCCCGCGGGAAATGCAGCCGGGAACGCCCTCCTCCTTGTTGCCGTAAACGAAGTTCTGCCGCTCCCGCTGCATCACGTCGTTCTTCTTTTTGCTCATGGCCCGGCGCACCAGGTCGCTGCGGCCCAGGGTATAGCCGCCCAGATCCCGCACGATCTGCATCACCTGCTCCTGGTAGACGATGCAGCCGTAGGTGGCCTCCAGGATGGGCTTCAGCAGCGGCGTGTCGTAGGTGACGGCGCCGGGATGGGTCTTGCCCCGGATGTAGAGGGGAATGAAGTCCATGGGACCCGGCCGGTACAGGGCGATGCCCGCGATCAGGTCCTCGATGTTCCGGGGCTGCAGCTCCTTCATGAAGCTCTTCATGCCCTTGCTTTCCAGCTGGAACACGCCGTCGTTCTTGCCGGTGGAAAGGGCGTCGAAGACCACGGGATCCCCGTAGTCGATGCGGTGCAGGTCCAGGCGGAAGCCCCGCTTCTGCTCGATCAGGTCGATGCAGTTCTGGATCACCGTCAGGGTCCGCAGGCCCAGAAAGTCCATCTTCAAAAGGCCCAGCTCCTCCAGCGTCGTCATGGTGAACTGGGTGGTGAGCATTCCTTCCTGGGAACGGGACAGGGGCACGTATTCCATCACCGGGGCCTTGCTGATCACCACGCCGGCGGCGTGGGTGGAGGTGTGCCGGGGCAGACCTTCAAGGCGCTTGGACATGTCGATCAGCTTGGTGATGCGGTCGTCGTCCTTGTAGGCGCTGCGCAGCTCAGGATTCTGCTCCAGGGCCTTGTCGATGGTCATGTTCAGCTCCGCCGGGATCATCTTGGCCACCTGGTCGCACAGGGCGTAGGGCAGGTCCATCACCCGGCCCACGTCCCGGATCACGCCCCGGGCCGCCATGGTGCCGAAGGTGACGATCTGCACCACTCTGTCGCTGCCGTACTTGCGGGTCACGTAGTCGATGACCTCCTGGCGGCGCTCAAAGCAGAAGTCCACGTCGATATCGGGCATGGACACCCGCTCCGGGTTCAGGAAGCGCTCGAACAGCAGCTGGTAGCGGATGGGGTCGATGTCCGTGATCTCCAGGCAGTAGGACACCACGCTGCCGGCCGCCGAACCGCGGCCCGGCCCCACGGCAATGCCGTTTCGCTTGGCGTAATTGATGAAGTCCCAGACGATCAGGAAGTAGTCCACGTAGCCCATCTTTTTGATGACGCCCAGCTCGTAGTCCAGCCGTTCCCGCAGGGTGCCGTCATCGTTGGGGTAGCGCTTCGCCATGCCCTCGTCGCAGAGTTTATTCAGATAGGTCCAGGAGTCGTAGCCCTCCGGCACGTCGAACTTGGGCAGCTTGGTCACGCCGAATTCGATCTCCACGTTGCAGCGCTCGGCGATCTTCTGGGTATTGTCCAGGGCCTCCTTCGCATAGGGAAAGAGAGCCCGCATCTCCTCTTCGGATTTCAGGTAGTACTGGCCGCCCTCATAGCGCATCCGGTCCTCGTCCGCCAGCTTTTTGCCCGTCTGCAGGCAGAGGAGGATGTCGTGGGGCTCCACGTCGTCCGCGTTGGTATAATGCACGTCGTTGGTGGCCGCCAGGGGGATGTCCAGCTCCTTCGAGAGCCGCAGCAGGCCGGCGTTCACTGCCTGCTGTTCCTTGATGCCGTGGTCCTGCAGTTCCAGGAAATAGTTTCCGGCACCGAAGATATCCTTATATTTCAGGGCGGCCTTCGCCGCCTCCTCGTCCAGGCCGCGGTTCAAAAGGCGCGGCACTTCCCCCGCCAGGCAGGCGGACAGGGCGATCAGGCCTTCGTGGTACTTGCGCAGCAGCTCCTCGTCCACCCGGGGGCGGTAGTAGAAGCCGTCCACGAAGCCCATGGAGACCAGTTTCACCAGGTTTTCGTAGCCCTTGTTGTTCTCCGCCAGCAGCACCAGATGGTTGTAGCGGTCGTCCCCGCGGCTGTCCTTGATCAGGCGGGAATCCGGGGCCACGTAGACTTCGCAGCCCAGGATGGGACGGATGCCGATGGCGCGGCAGGCCTTATAAAAATCGATCACGCCGTACATGACGCCGTGATCTGTGATGGCCAGGCTGTCCATGCCCAGTTCCTTTGCCTTTGCCGTGATCTCCTTGATCTTGGAAGCGCCGTCCAGAAGGCTGTATTCGGTATGTACATGAAGGTGTGCAAACATAGGGGGATCCTCTCTC
Organism: Lachnospiraceae bacterium; assembly: GCA_017613225.1. Classification (GTDB taxonomy): domain Bacteria; phylum Bacillota; class Clostridia; order Lachnospirales; family Lachnospiraceae; genus UBA3774. Next base: position 268 of record JAGAEH010000124.1, on the reverse strand, counting down.
AGAATAGTATTTTATCCGCTATCGGAATGAAAGTCAAAACCTATCTTTCTGCACTTGACGATGGCGTCCGAAAAAAAGTATAGTTATATGGAATTGTGTTTTCGGAGGTGAGGGAATGAACCGTCTGGGTTTTGACAACGACAAGTATCTTACCATGCAGTCCGAGATGATCAAAAAGCGCATCGCGGAGTTTGGCGGCAAGCTCTATCTGGAGTTCGGCGGCAAGCTTTTCGACGACTATCACACATCCCGTGTGCTGCCGGGCTTT
>JAGAEH010000123.1 GCA_017613225.1 Lachnospiraceae bacterium | reverse complement strand
GAAAAGAGAACCGTCCCCATTTCACACCACGTTTTCCCGTCAGCCTTCTCCGGCCTCCGGACCCTCGGGCATCTCCTCAGGCTTGGCCTCTTCTGCAGGGGCATCAGCCGGCTTTTCCTCGGGCTTGGCCTTATCATCCGCGGCGCCGTCCTTCGGCTTTTCCTCCGCGAGAGGCTCGCCGCCCATGGCCTCATCGATCAGATCCTCCGCCAGGATGGTCTTCATCTGCTCCGGGGTGGGATCCGTCAGCTCCGCCACCCGGCGGGCCTGGTTGGTGATGATCTCCTCGAACATGTTGCGGACTTCGCGGGCGTTGGCGAAATTCTCCTGCTTGGTGAACTTGCGGACCACGATCATGTGATGGATGTGGTGCTTGATGGACTCGTCCACGACGTAGTCGTAGCGCTCGCAGTTCTGGTAGAAGATGGCTTCCAGCTCCTCCACGGTGTAGTCCGGGAATTCAATGTATTTGTTGAAGCGGGACTTTAAGCCCGGGTTGCTGTTGATGAATTTTTCCATGGGCTTGGTGTAGCCCGCCACGATCACCACCAGGTTGTCCCGGTTGTCCTCCATGGCCTTTAAGATCGTGTCGATGGCCTCCTCGCCGAAGGGGTCGTCCTTCTTGGAGAGGGAATAGGCCTCGTCGATGAACAGCACGCCGCCCATGGCCTTCTTGATCTGCTCCTGGGTCTTGATGGCGGTCTGGCCCACATAGCCGGCCACCAGGCCGGAGCGGTCCACCTCGATCAGCTGGCCGCCGGACAGGATGCCGATCTTCTTATAAAGCTTGCCCAGGATACGGGCCACCGTCGTCTTGCCGGTGCCGGGATTGCCGGAGAACACCAGGTGCAGAGAGACCGGTACAGACTTCAGACCCGCATCTTTGCGCATCTTCTGGACCTTCGCGAAGTCCGTCAGTTCCTTGACGTCGTGCTTGATGGTCTTCAGGCCGATCAGGGCGTCCAGCTGCTCCATGGGATCGATCTCGGGCTCCGCGGGCTTGGACTCCTCCTCCGGCTGCTGGGCAGCGGCAGCGGTTTCCGGCTCTTTGGCGGGGAAAGTGCTGTCCTTCTTCTCGGCAGGTTTCCCGTTCCCGGTCTTATTACTGCCGGCCTTGCTGTTCCCTGTCTTTTGTCCCTGGGACTTTTTGGACTTGTCGTCGCTCTTTCGCGGAGCTACCAGCGGGGCGAAAAGATCATCATAGATAGATTTCAGCAACTCAGAACGCCTGCTGGCGCCGTTGACCGAATTCAGCATCTCGGTCTGCTTGTCGATCAATGCGTCCAAGTCTTCTATGTCTTTATTCAAATCATTCTTTTTTCCCATTCCGGCCATCCTCCGATCGTCCGATTTTAACCTATCATACACTCTTTTGCGGCAAAATACAATGCGGCAAAAACTTTCGGACCAGAAAAGCAAAACGCCGCAAAACAGGTGCGGACTGCCGGCAAAAGCGCTATAATGCTAACCATAGAACAGGAGGGCATCATGAAAGTCTTGTTTATCGGCAACAGCCATACCTTTGTCCACTATGTACCGCTGCGGGTGACCGCCTATTTCGAGGAACAGGGCGAACCGCTGGAAGCGGTGATGCTCACCCACCCCGGCGTGGGGCTGGACTGGCATCTGGAGCAGCCCCAGACCTATTTCAATCTGATGACCGGCGGCTATGACGCCGTGGTGCTGCAGCACAACGCGCACCCCTTCCCGGGCAGGGAGTCCCTGATGGAGGCGGGAGAGAAGATGGCAGCCCTGGTGCCTGCCGGGACGCAGATCTTCCTTTACATGACCTGGAGCGAGAGGCTGAACCCGGAGGGGCAAAAACCCATGAGCGAGGCCTACGAGGCGCTGGCGGAACGGATCGGAGCAGTGATCTGCCCGGTGGGGAGGATCTGGCAGGCGGTGGCAAGGGCCCATCGGGAAGAGGACCTGTATTTCGCGGACGGTGAGCACAGTTCCGTGCTGGGAGCCTCCCTGGCAGCGGCGGTGATCGGCCGGACTCTTCTGGGTCTGCCTGTCAGGCCGAGTGTCTGCTACGCCGACGCGAAGCGGCTGGAGACGATGCCTCAGGATCCCCGGATGATCGACCTGGTCCTGAAAGACGATGGCCTGGCACTGGAAGCGGGAGAGCAGTAAGAGAGGAAAAGAGAATAAAGAACAGAAAAAGGGCTGCCCGGTCAATGGGGCAGCCCTTCCTGCGCTCAGAGATCTCAGATCCTGTCCGGATCCATGTAAGTGTTGATGGGCTTTGTGATCAGCGCGCAGACGATCACGGCCAGGATGGTGTTGGGCAGCATGTAGCTCCCGTTGTACAGCAGCGAATAGAACCAGGTGTTGGTCATGGTCATGTTGAAGAATTCTTCCGGCATGTATTCCGCGTAGATGGTGATGCCGGAGATGAAATGGATGACGAACCGTCCCATGCAGCCGATCAGAGCGGCAGCGGCGGAGCCTGGAACGCTCTTTTTCGCGCCGGGAACGATGCCTGCCAAGCCCACCATCATGTAGGCCAGGGAATAGTCCAGCAGCATGGACTGCCAGTTGACGGCCACGCCGCCGGCCATGAAGAACTTCAGCGTGCCGAATACCAGGCCGGCGCCCAGGCCCCAGCCCAGGCCTCGGCGGATGGCATAGATGATCAGCGGGATCATCACCAGGTCTATGGAACCGCCGAAGCCGCCGAATTCCAGGCCGATCGGGATCTTCAGGTAGCTCAGGCCGATGGCCGCGGCCACGATGATGGCGCCTTCCACCAGTGCCAGTAATTTCTTGTTTCTCATGATATTGCTCCTTTCTCTGCGGGACGGCGCAGCCGCGGTCACACCGGGCATGCGGCAATCCCTCTCGCTTTTCCTGCCGGTCCTGCGACAAAGAGAAAAGCGGAAAACCACAGAGTTTTCCGCTTCTAAAAAGATCCCTCCGTTGGCATTATCCAAATCAGGTGCAGGGTCGAGGCCTTTGCCTCCTCTCAGCCGTTTTGGCTCCCCTTCTTTCGCCCCTTATTATAGAGGGAAACATGGAAATGTCAAGTCCGGGCGGCAACGTCCATTTAGAGATATGCCTGCCTGTTTGCAAAAGTCGGACCGAACTTGACAAATTGGGATATATCCCATATGATTGACCCGGGAGAGATTGTGATCAATTAAAGGAGATGTGGGAGACCGAACAGTACAGGAAGCTCCCGCCGATAGTATAAGAATGTTTCACAGAGCTGTTGATCTGCAATACAAAGAGGGTACTCTGCTGGAGATCACCTTCCGGGACGGAGTCGTCAAACAATACGACGTATCGGTCCTGTTTGAACGATATCCGCAGCTGCAGGCGCTTAAGGACCCGGAGTTGTTTCGCGCCGGTAAACTGCAGCCTTACGGAATCATCTGGAACGATGAACTCGACCTGGAAGCAGAGACTGTCTATCAGGAGGGGAAAACTGTTAAGATCCTCCAGCCTTCCGCCTGCGCCATCGCAGGGGACGCTGTCCTCTCCGCGCGGGCCAGAAGAGGGCTTTCTCAAAAACAGCTGGCCGCGGCATGCGGGATCGATCAGGCCGATCTTTCCCGGATCGAGAGAGGACTTGCCAATCCATCCGTCGGAACACTGAAGAAGATAGCGGATTCACTGCAGACCAGGCTGATCATACAGCTGGAGGATGCTGAAAAAGACCAGATGGACCAGCATCAGTAATAGTGTTCATTCATTCAAACAGACTGGAGGCCGTTATGGTCTTCAGTTTTTTTTGTGATCGTTTCAGAAAGAAAAGAAGTTCATCAGACTGCTTGACGAAGGTTTTGACTTAACATATAATCATTTCAATGAAACTATTCAATGAAATATGTCATTGAAACGATTTGACGCAGCTAATGTCAGGAAAGGAGAAACACATGGCAAATCAGAAACTGCTGAAGACCAGCAAACTCTACGACGGCATTCAGGACGATATCCAGGAAAACATCGATATCCTGGTCGAAGGAGAGCGGATCGTTGCTGTCGGCAAGGATCTTCCGCACGATCCCGACGCGGAAGTGATCGACCTGACCGCTTACACCGTGACTCCCGGCCTGATCGACGCGCACATTCACTCAGACATCGACGACTGGCACTATCTGTTTTCGATCCACAGCGATGCGTATTATACGCTCTGCCACCTTCATACGGCACAGCGCACGCTGGAACGCGGTTTCACCACGATCCGCTGCCATGGCATCAACAACAGGGATTTCGGTCTGGTGGATGTCAAGCGCATGATCAATAAGGGAATGTTCCCCGGCTCCCGCATGAATGTAGCAGCTCATCTCCTTGGCACACCCGGCGGTCACGCAGACGGCTTTGGTCAGATGATGAGCGTCAATCCTGCACTCGCCCTGACGATGCAGACGCCGAATATCGGCTCCGGTCCGGACTTTTTCCGCAACGCGGTCCGCAACGAGGCCAAGTTCGGATCCGACTTTGTGAAACTCTTCGTGACCGGCGGTTTTGCAACACCCAACGACGGACCTGAGGACGAGCAGATGGATGAAGAGGAGATCGCGGCCTTCCTGAATACGGCCAACGCGGTGCACAAACCCTCTACGGCTCATGTCTATCTGCCGAAGACCATGCAGAAGCTGATGAAGTACCACATCACCGGCTGCGAGCACGGATCCCTGATGGACGAGGAGACCGCCCGCATGTTCGAGCAGACCGGCACCTATCTGGTCCCCACCTTCTGCCCCTATGACGAGATCATCCGCGGCGACGAGGAGAATCTGAAGAAGAAATCCCCGGAATTCCAGCAGAAGCTGCGCTATTACGGCCAGCGGCTGAAAGAAGGACGTGAGATCATCATTGACAGTAAGATCAAGCTGGGCTACGGTACCGACTTCGTCACGGTCCATCAGTGCTGGGAGAGCTGGCATGAATATGAGAGCTGGATGCTGTCCGGCATCGATCCCTTCCGCATTCTGAAGGCTGCCACGAAGAACAATGCCGAGATCCTGTTCATGGATAAGGACATCGGCACCATCGAACCCGGCAAGTACGCCGACATTTCGGCCTAGCACAGGGACCTGCTGACGGATCCCAAGGCCCTGTCCGAATGCGACTTTGTCATGAAGGGCGGCAAGGTGTATCCGACCGTCTATTCTACGGACTGATCAAAGAATGCAAAGAACCGGTAAGAAAGGAGAACGATCATGAAAGAAATCATCAATGCCGGCTGGATGTACGCATTTGTCGCAGTCATCATCATCGGCATCCTCGTACAGAACTTCATAATGATGAGAAAGGCATGGAATCATGCCAAAAACGATCTGAAACTGGATGATTCGCAGATCCGCAAAGGCCTGATCAACGGCATCCTGGTCAGCATCGTCCCCACTATCCCGGTGATCGTGGTGCTGCTCACCCTGGTCCCCATGCTGGGAAGCCCGCTTCCCTGGCTGCGTCTTTCCGTCATCGGTTCAGCAACCGGTGAATCCATCGCTGCTGACGCGGGCGTGCAGTCCGTGGGAGAGACCCTGGGCATCGGCACCATCACCATGGTGGGCTGGACGGCGGCCTGCTGGGTCATGAGCATGGGCAACTCGTCCTCGCTGCTGTGGTCCACCTTTGCCATCCGCCCCATCTCTAAGATGTACGGCGCGGCGGAGAAGGTCGACATGCGCCTGGTGCTTGGCATCGGCGCCGGCTGCCTGGCTGGCACCATGGCCTATGCGGCAGTGAATTTCGGCCTTAAGTACATTCCCAAGGGAATGACCACTTTCTGGGCCTTCGCGGCCAGCTTCTGCCTTGGCGTGGTGATCACGCTGGTCAACAAGAAGCTGAAAAAGAGCTGGCTCAACGACTTCCTGATGGCGATCTGCATGCTGTTCGGCATGTTCATTGCCTGCGTGGTCTGAGGGACCTCGGAATAAAAAGAAGGGAGAAATCGAAATGGATAAAAAGCAATTCGAAAAATGGGTCCACCGCTTTGGACAGTCCTCCAGTTTCGTTCTTTTATTACTGATGGTGGCCTTCCCCATCACGGTCAGTGCCGTGTATAACCAGTGGCCCAACTTCGGCCAGATCTGGCCCGGCATCCTGACGGTTATCCTGATGCTGGCCCCCTGGTGGCCCGGTGAGACCATCGGCTACATGCCCACCATGGGCCCCGGCGCCCTGTATCAGTCCTACATCACGGGCAACGTGACGGCGCTCCGCATGCCTGCCACCATCGGCACCATGAACGCCATCGGCCTGGAGCCCAACACCGACGGCTGCCACACCATGGCCATCATCGCCTGCGGCGCTTCCAACTTCGTCACGGTCATCCTGCTGTTCCTTGGCCTTCTGCTCTCGGTGCCGCTGCAGCCGGTGCTGTATTCCGAGACTCTGCAGCCCGCCTTCAGCAACGCCATCCCGGCTCTGTTCGGCGGCCTGATCGCCCAGTCCATTCTGAAAGGCAAAAAGCAGCTGCTGTACTACATCCCCCTTGTAATATTCGCCTATCTGCTGAACCTGACGGGACTGAACGGCGCCTATGTGATGCTGATCACCGTGGTGGTCGGCGCGCTGGAGTACTTCGTTCTGGATTTCCTGATCCCCAAAAAGACAGGAAAGACACTGGTCAAGTAATTGAGACTCCCCTTTCTCCAGGAGGCTGCCGGGCATGTTCCGGCAGCTTCCGTTATAATAGGGTTGTGCATAAGGGGCGGATTTTTTACTTGTCGTCCGGAAACAATGCCATTATAATTAACTGGTTAGTGAAAGAGATGTTCGGAGAGAATAGCAATGAACAAGATGACAAAACGCGCGGAGCAGGCGCGGGAAATGAAGAACCGGATCATGGACGTATCCATCAAGCTCTTTGGGGAAAAGGGCTTTGAGGAGGTGTCCATCAACGACATCGCGGCGGCAGCGGAGTGTTCCACCGGCAACATCTACCACTATTTCAAGAACAAAGAAGAGATCGCCATGATGTGCATCACGCCGGTGGACGAGATCTATATCGACGAGATCGAGAACGATGAGGAGTTTAAAAGGCTGCCCGCGGCACAGCAGCTGATCGAGTTTTCGACCAGGGTCACTGTGATCGACAGCGAATCGCCCACCATGCCCTTTGTCTATTCACTGGCTCTGAAGAACCCCGAGCTCCGCTCTCTCTGGGTCAGGGAGGACCGTGCTTTCTACCGCATCGTCACGGATATCCTGGAGAGGATGATGGAAGACGGCTGCGTCCGCAGCGGTCTGACGGTACCCCGGCTGAGAGAGCAGGTGATCGCGATCATCCGCGGCATCCTGGTCCACTGGGTGATCAACCTGAAGTCCTTTGACATCGAGGAAGAGACCCGCAGGGCCTTTGAGATCTTTGTGCGGGGCATCGCCTGATTTTTCGCCATATTTCTTTAGATTCCCTCCTTTTGCATTGCAAAACCTACGGTTTTATGCTAAAATTTTACGGTTCATGCAAGGAGGGAGTTTCTATGAGCAGAGCCTTCGTGATCAACGGAGATGAGTGGGGATTTTGTAAAAAGCGCGAGATGCGCTGTCCCGGCGCAAATGACGAAGGGGATTGCATGCGTCCTGAGTGTACGGAGATCCCTGTCTGGGAGCAGCCCAGGCGCGATATACGGGCGGAACGCCGGCAGAAGATGATGGAGCAGCAAATGCGGAACGAAAAGCTGCATCCCACAGCGGAAGATCCTGCAAATAAGCTGCCCAAATATACAAGACCGGAGTCGGCAGGCGCAATTACAAAGGCCATTGCAAAGGGTACTGCAGCTGGAAACATTGCGAAGAGTACGGGATACCATGCCGCAGCCGGGCCTGCGGGAAAGAGTAATACAAAGGCCACGCCGAAGTCCGCAAAGCCTGTATCTGCCGGGAATGAGGTAAAGAGTATCTGGAAACCCGTGCCTGTCAAAAAGCCTCAGAAATGGAAATAGCTTAGAATACCGGACCGGGCACATGCACCGGGCGGTTTTTCTCGTTCATTGCATAGGAAACAGAAGTGCACAGATAGCTGGAGGAAAAGAGGAATGTATCAGAAGGTCTCATCGGACATGAATTTTGTCGAGAGAGAGCAGTATGTTGAAGAGTTTTGGAAGGAGAACCGGATCTTTGAAAAGAGCCTGGAGCTTCGCAAAGACGGCCCGGAATACATGTTTTATGACGGCCCGCCCACGGCCAACGGCAAGCCCCACATCGGCCACGTGCTGACTCGCGTCATCAAGGACATGATCCCGCGCTACCGCACCATGAAGGGCTTCAACGTGCCCCGCAAGGCCGGCTGGGATACCCACGGCCTGCCGGTGGAGCTGGAAGTGGAAAAAGAACTGGGACTGGACGGCAAGGAGCAGATCGAGGAATATGGTCTGGAGCCGTTTATCAATAAGTGCAAGGAGAGCGTGTGGCGCTATCTGGGCATGTGGGAGGAATTCTCCGGCAAGGTGGGTTTCTGGGCCGACATGGAGAACCCCTATGTGACCTATCACAATGACTATATCGAATCCGTCTGGTGGTCTTTGAAGAAGATCTGGGAGCGGAACCTGTTATATAAGGGTTTTAAGATCGTGCCTTACTGCCCCCGCTGCGGCACCCCCCTGTCCTCCCACGAGGTGGCTCAGGGCTACAAGGACGTGAAGGAAAAGTCCGTGATCGCGATCTTCCGCACCAAGGACGAACCGGACACCAGTTTCCTGGCCTGGACCACCACTCCCTGGACCCTGCCCAGCAACGTGGCCCTCTGCGTCAACGCCAACGAGGAATACGTGAAGGTGGAGAACAACGGTCAGAAGTACATCCTGGCCCATGCCCTGTGCGATTCCGTGCTGGAGGGCGAATATACCGTGCTGGAGACCTACACCGGCAAGGACCTGGAGTATAAGGAATATGAACCCCTGTTCCCCTACGCGGGACAGAACAACAAGGAAGGCAAGAAGGCCTTCTACGTGGTCTGCGACGACTACGTCACCCTGACCGATGGTACCGGCATCGTGCACATTGCCCCCGCCTTCGGCGAAGATGACGCCAACGTGGGCCGCAAGTACGACCTGCCCCTGATCCAGCTGGTGGACACCAAGGGCGAGATGCGGGGCGGCACTCCCTGGGACGGCCTCTTCGTGAAGAAGGCGGACCCGGAGATCATCAAGGCTCTTGCGGAGAGCGGAAAGCTCTTCAAGGCCCTGCAGTTCGAGCACAGCTATCCTCACTGCTGGCGCTGCGACACGCCTCTGATCTACTACGCCCGCGACTCCTGGTTCATCAAGATGACTGAGGTCAAGGAAGATCTGATCAATAATAACAACAAGATCAACTGGATCCCCGAGAGCATCGGCAAGGGCCGCTTCGGCGACTGGCTGGAGAACGTGCAGGACTGGGGCATCAGCCGCAACCGTTACTGGGGAACGCCCCTGAACATCTGGGAGTGCTCCTGCGGCTGCAAGAAATCCATCGGCGGCATCGAGGAACTGAAGAGCCTTTCCAAGAACTGCCCGGACGACATAGAGCTGCACCGCCCCTACATCGACAAG
>JAGAEH010000122.1 GCA_017613225.1 Lachnospiraceae bacterium | reverse complement strand
CCGGACGTATAAGATCATCTCCCTCTTCCCTGCCATCTTTAACGCCGCCGTCTACCTCACCTCCCTGGCAGGCACCGGCATCGCTTTTACCGTCAGCCAGGAAAACCACTGGGTCCGCGGGCCCATGGGAATGACCATCTACTACGTCCTGCTGTTCTACGTCTGTCTGCTGGCGCTCTTTTCCGTCCTCTACTTCCGCTGGGACAACGGCGAGCGCAGCGCCATCGTATTCCTGATCATCGTCCAGTCCGTGGCCTCCATGGTCGTGGAGAGCATGAACCTCCTGAACCATACTTCCGTGCCGGTCACGGCCCTCTGCATGCTGGAATACTATATCTATCTGACCGTGGTCTACCAGCACGAGATGCGCCAGATGATCTCGGAAAAAGAACTGCATATCACAAAGCAGCGGATGGACCTGCTGCGCAGCCAGATCCAGCCTCATTTCATCTTCAATTCCCTCAGCATCATCCGCGCCCTGGCCAAGCATGACAGCCGGAAAGCAGTGAGCAGCATCGACAGTTTTTCCGACTATCTCAAGGCTCACATCTATGCTTTCCAGGAGGATGAAATGATCCCCTTCGAGGATGAGCTGAACCATATCCGGGCCTATCTGGACCTGGTCCAGGCCGACTCCGCCAGAAACGTGGAAGTGTCCTATGATCTGGAATACACGGACTTCATGATCCCGCCTCTCTCCCTGGAGCCCCTCGTGGAAAACGCCATCAAGCACGGCATCGGCCGCAAGGGCGGGACCGTCTTCATCCGCTCCGCAAAGTCCGAAGAAGGCGTCGTCATTCAGGTCCGGGACAACGGATCTCCCGCCGGCGGCATGACCGACCAGGAGACCGCCAGGCTGGGCGTGGGGCTGGACAATCCCCGCAAGCGCCTGCAGATGCAGTGCAGCGGCACGCTGGACCTGCAGATCACGGAAAACGGCGCCGTCGCCACCATCACCATTCCCCAATAAAACAGGACCTGGGGCTCAGGTCCTGTTCTGCCGCCGCTTGAAAAAAGCTCCCATCCATACCCGGATCCGGCACAAAAAAAGACCTGGAATTCAGGTCTTCGTTCCTGTGATCTGATCCATCCCGACGCCCAGGATCCTGGCGATCTCCATGAGCGTCAGCACGTCCGGCACTCTTTCGCCCGACTCCCAGCGGTACACGCTTTGGAGCGAAACGTTCATCCGCTCCGCGAAATCTCCTCTGGAAATGCCGCTGCGCTCCCGGTACATCCGGATCCGTGCCCCGATCACCGCGCTGCCGGAATAGTGGGACACGATCATCTCCTCCGTGATCTCGGAGACCGGAAACCGCAGATTATTCATGGCGTTCTGCAGCCGTTTCGTGCTCACCGGCTTTACCAGAAAATCGCTGGCATAGGTGCTGTAGCTCTCCAGCGCGTATTTTTCGTGGCCCGTGATGTAGATGATGTTCGTCTTCGGCTGGATCTCCAGGATGCTCTTTGCCAGGGTCAGCCCGTTGATCCCGGGCATGTCGATGTCCAGCATCACCACCTCATGGCGGTGTTCCCTGAAGCAGGGCATCACTTCCGTAGGATCGCTGAGCCCAGTGCACTCCGCCTTCGGCGCGATCTCCTTCAGTTCATCTATGATATCCTCCACGATCAGCGGATGGTCGTCAACTACAAGGATCTTCATGTTATTCCTCTTCCTTCTCCATGTACACTCTCAGATATCGCCTGCAGCCCTCTTCCACCGTCATGTCGGTGTCGTTGTTCTCCACCAGGTGCCTGATGGTCCTGGAGGGGATCACGATTTCGGTATCCCTGTAATCCAGTCTGCGGACCTGGGCCATCCTGTCGATGACCTGCCGCATTTCCCTGGTCTTAAGGATCTCTTTGTACAGGCCGGCGCTCTCTTCCTTCCGCCGCAGGCAGGTCCTGTTGTGCAGATGCCGCAGCAGCGCCGCGATCAGCAGGGTGATGGGCATGATAGCCGTGATGGAGATCCAAAGAGGCATCCGGGTGGCGAAGCCGTAAAAATCGTTCCAGCCGCCCCGCTCTTCCCCGATGACCACCACCATGACGATGTAGACCACGGCGTAGATCAGCACGGGGATCAGGGCCCAGAGGAACTCCCGGAACCTGATGTAATGGCCGCTGATAAAGAAGCAGAAGGCAATGATGGCCAGGATCGGACAGACGCCGTGCAGGAAGAACCGGGAACCGGTGAAGATCAGCACGAAACCCTTGACCGGCGAGAGGATGAACAGCGAGACCAGGAAAGTCAGCGCCACCGCCGTCACCGCCGCGAACATCAGGTCCACGATCCAGTTGGGAAGGTGATAGTTGTGCCTGCGGAGTCCGTCGATGGTATAGGGCAGGCACAGCAGCATGGACAGCCCCGTCAGGATGTTGGAATTGACGGTGAACATGCAGAAGGTCCGGAGCCCCATGTGGTCGAAATTCTCGTCATAGAGCGTGGTGAGGTTCATGACCACGCCGATAGTGACGCACACGGCCACCACCGCGCAGCTGATCAGGGCCAGCGTGCACTGTCTGCGGTCCCTCTCAAAGGCCGGATCGTCCATCCTGGCCCACTTGTCGATGCTCATCAGCCGTTTTTCGATCTTTCTGTCCATGTTTTTATCCCTCTCTGTCCCCGGACGGTTCCGGGTCGTCCTGTTTTTCGTGTTCATAATAAGCGTGGACCAGGCTCCGGTAGCCCAGCGCCTTCAGCTGTTCATACCGGACGTTGTACCGCGCCTTGGTGTGCCTGCCGCTGATCAGCACCCGCAGGCAGTCCTGGGCGTAGCGGTCGATGGCCTGCAGGGTGTCGGTGGTGTTGATCAGGGAGAAGAACCAGTGGCTCCAGCTCAGTTCCCGGTCCATGGGGCTCTCCAGCAGCTTGCGGTTGAAGACGCGGATGAACGCCTTTGCCGCCTGCTCCCCGGTATGGCCGCTGCGGTCCCGCCATCTGGCCAGCGCCCTGGTCTTGCGCCGCATCTTGGCCTTCAGCTTGTCCGCCGTGGCGGGGGCGATGTCGATGACGCCGTCTTTGCAGCAGAAGCCCAGAAAAGTCCAGCCTTCCTCCGGCGCGGAAAAGGATTCTTTGGCCGGGTTTACCCCCAGCCCCTTTTCCGCCAGCATGTTCCGGATCTCTTCCGCCAGGGCATGGACTTCCTGCTCTCCCGGGGCAAACACGATCATGTCGTCGGAGTACCGGGCATAGGGGATCCCCCGCTCGTAAAAGGCCCGGTCCAGCTCCTTCAAATAGAGATTCGCGTAGAAGGAGGACTGGGGCGTTCCCGCCATGATGCCCTTCTGCTCCGTCAGCAGCCCGGAGCCGTCCCGGACCTCCGGCTCCAGCAGCAGGCCGCAAAGAAACCGGCACAGCTCCGGATCGTCTTTCAAAGCCTCCTCCAGGACGGGGAGGAAGCGGCGGATGTCCACGGAATTGAAGTAATTGCTGATGTCCACCTTATAGGCGTACATTCCGCGGATCCCCGGAACGGCCAGCAGATGGCGGACGGCGTCCTTTGCCGTCCTGCCCGGCCGGAAGGAGTACAGGTTCGGGGAAAACAGGCCGTCATACTGCCGCAAAAGCAGCCAGGTCAGGAGCTTGAACACCGTGTTCTCCGGCTCCGGATAGATGTAGACGGTCCGCTTTTTCCCGGAGTGCATCTTGGAGATCACAGCCCGCCGGGGCAGCGGCATCGTCCCGCCCGACGCGATCTTCGCGCACACCGGCCCGTAAGCCCGCCGGTCGATGAATCCCCTCAGCTCTTTCTCTTCGTTCTTCGAGCAGATCAGCGAGGTCCTGTAATTGTAAAAGGCCTCCCAGACGTCCTCCCTGGAAAGCAGGTCAAGAAGCGGCATGTTGCCTCCGTTGCATAAAAATAACAGAAAGAGAAAGCATTAAAGCCCGTATAATTACGGGAAGTACCAGACCGTACAGGAGCAGACTGCCTGCGAAGCTTTTTTGGTGCTCGTGCCGGGTCCGCCGCAGGCGCAGGGCGTTCTCTTTCTGTTATGGACTTGTTTTACGGGACAGCTGATCCGGATCAGCGGATCAGTCCCCCATCGCCTTCCGCATGCGTGCCACTACATAGGAGCGGGCGTTCCACCAGCCCTCGTGGTCATGGTAGAAACGCAGGTAAGGCGTACCCTCCTTCGCGCAGAGACGGCGGACCTCATAGGCGTCGCAGCCCTGTCCCACAAGCTCCACCACCAGCACTTTCCGCATGTCCCTGTAGAAGGCATACTTCTGGATGCGGCTGCTTCTCGGATTCTGTTCAAACACAAAGGTGCAGTCCGCGAAATCATTCCGGAAAATGTCCTCGAAGTACTCCCGGTAGGTGCCCGGATAATTAAACTGGTTCGGCTCGTCGGGCATCAGTTCGCCCCAGGAACGGCCCAGGGGAGTCGGCTCGCCCTGCGCTTCATATGCCGGTTCCGGCCTGTAAGGCTGCGCCGCGGGCCTGACATTCTGCGCTTCAGCCGGCTTTTCCTCTTTTCCCTGGAACAGATCCAGGACGTCTGAGACAGACGGCTTTTTGCCGCTGAGAAGTTTGGATAAAAGACTCATTTCAGCTTCCTCCATAAAATACTGTATCTGCTGAACTCTCAGCAATATAAATATATCCTGCCGGGCAAGAGGATGTCAACCGCTTCTCTCCTGCGCCGTGCCTCAGGCCGACCCTTGGCGCGCCCCGCTACTGCAGCAGGGCAATGTCTTTCTTTTCCACGACGATCAGCAGCAGCATCTGCTTAGTGAGGGGCTTCTTAGGGGGGACAAAGTGCCACAGGCCCCTGCCGCCTCTTT
>JAGAEH010000012.1 GCA_017613225.1 Lachnospiraceae bacterium | reverse complement strand
CGCGCTGAGCAGATACCCCTGGGCCTCGTAGAGCATGCGGCCCAGGCTGGGGTCCGGCGGCTGTACGCCCACGCCCAGATAGCTCATGGACGCCTCCGCCAGCACCGCGTTGTTGAAGCCGATGGCCACGGTGGACAGCAGTACCGGCACGATGTTGGGCAGGATGTGGACAAACAAAATGCGCATATCGCCCACGCCCATGAGCCGGGCGTTGCGCACGTAGTCCAGTTCCTTCTGCCGCGCCACCTCCATGCGCACGATGCGGGCAAAGGAGGGCACGAACAGCACACCCAGGGCCAGGATGATGTTGTACTTGCCGCTGCCGAAGATGGCGACGAGCACCAGCGCCAGCAGGATGCTGGGGAAGGCGGTGATGCTGTCGTTGAACCGCATCAGCACCTCGTCCACCCAGCCGCCGAACCAGCCGGTGAGGCCGCCCAGCAGGATGCCCACCACCAGACCGATGGCCACCGAGGCCGCGGCGATGAGCAGCGTGGCGCCGGCGCCCTGGACCACCCGGGAGAAGATGTCCCGGCCGAAATTGTCGGTGCCCAGGAGATGGGTGAGGCTGGGGGAGAGCATCTTGGACGCGCCGTCCATGGCGTTGGGGTCAAAGGGCGTCCAGAAGGCGCCCACTACGATGATGATGAGCATGGCGCCGGTGATGACGTTGCCCACCCGGAAAAACGCGTTCTTACGATCGATCATACGGCACACCCCCTCACGACAGCCGGACCCGGGGGTCGATGTACTGGGTCACGATGTCCGCCAGGTAGTTCATGAACACCACCACGAAGGCGATGATGACCACGATGGCCAGCGCCACCGGGAAGTCCCGGTTGGCGATGCTGGAGATCAGCAGACGGCCCAGACCCGGCACCACGAAGACCTGCTCGACGATGATGGAGCCGGCCACGATGTCCGCCAGGGACATGGCCACGTAGGTGACCACCGGCAGCAGGGCGTTGCGCAGCACGTGGCTGCGGATCACCATCCACCGGGAGTTGCCCCGGCTGTAGGCGGTGCGCACGTAGTCCTTCTTCATCTCGGTGAGGATGGACGAGCGCAAGAGCTTGGTGGTCTTGGCGGCCTTGGGGATGGAGATGGCCAAGGCCGGGAAGATCAGATACCCGATGCAGCCCCAGAAATCCTGGCGCAGGGGGATGTACCGCCCCGGCACGAACCAGTGCAGCACCAGGCCGAACAGATACGTGAACAGGATGCCGATGAAGAACGGCGGGATGGCCATGAACACCTGGTTCACCGCCACGCCGATGCGGTCAAAGGGCCCGCCGTTATACCGGGCCAGGGCGATGCCCAGGGGGATGCTGACGGCCGTGACCAGTATCCACGACAGCACGGAAAGCGCCGCTGTCACGGCCAGCTTGCCGTGCATCACGTCGCTCACGTCCATCATATAACTGTAACTCATGCCCATGTCGCCGGTGAGGAAGCCGGTGAGCCAGCGCACGTAGCGCAGCAGCACGTTGCCGTTGAGCCCCAGCTGCTCCCGCAGGGCTTCCGCCCGCTCCGGGGTGTAGTCGCTGCCCAGGATCTTGGTGGTGGGGTCGCCGGGGGTGATCTGGAAGGCCAGAAAAGCCAGCAGCGACACCAGCAGCAGCGTCAGCAGCAGGGCGCCGGTTTTTTTCAAGATATACCGCATAGTCGTTCCGCCGTAAAGGAAAGGATACGCCGCGCAGGGGAGACCTGCGCGGCGTTGGGGTTTGCGTCAGCCGCGGCCTCAGCCGATCCGGTACACGTTGGACAGATCCATCACGTACAGCGGATAGAATTCATAGCCGCCCACATCGTTCTGCATGGCGAAGAAGTCCGCCAGGTCCTGGATATACACGTTGGCGGCCTGCTCGGTCAGAATGGTTTCGCACTGCTTGAACAGCTCCGTCTGCTTGTCGGTATCCACCGTGGCCACGGCGGCGGCGTAGGCCGCGTCGTAGTCGGCGTTGTCAAAGCCGATGAAGTTCTTGGCGTTGGTGCTGGTGAAGCGCTGCAGCAGGGCGGAGGCCGTGAGGGTAGAGGCGTCCATGCCGGACACGGTGGCCTCGAACTGCCGGCCCTTGTACACATCGCTGTACCAGGTGGCCCACTCCACCTGCTCGATCTTGGCGGTGACGCCGATGTCGGCCTGGTTCAGCAGGTTCACGATGACCTGGGCGGCGTCCACGTGGGGCGTGTAGTTGGAGGGCACGGTGATGGTGAAGGTAAAGCCGTTTTCATAGCCGGCCTCCTTCAAAAGCTCCTTGGCCTTGGCGGTGTCCACGGTGTAGTAGTCCGTCAGGTCGTCCACGAAGTACTTGCCGAAGGCGGGGTACATGCTGCTGCCTACGGCAAAGCCGTGGCCGTCGGCGGCCAGGTCGATGACGGCGTACTTGTCGATGGCGTAGCTCAGCGCCTGGCGCACGCGGACGTCATTGAAAGGCGCCGCGGCGTTGTTCAGGTACAGGGCCTGCACCAGGTTCATGCTGCCCTCCAGGATGGTCAGATCGCTCAGATCCGCCACCTGGCTGGCCTCCAGATGGCCTGCCATGTCGATGGCGCCGGAGCGCAGGCTCATCACCATGGTCTGGGCGGATTCGATGACGCTGAAGGTCACCTTGTCCAGATAGGCGGGGGTGCCCCAATAGTCAGCGAACTTCTCGATGACGATGCTCTCCTGGGGGACCCGGGAGACGAACTTAAAGGGGCCGGTGCCGATGAGACCGTCGGCGGGGTCGGTGCCGTCGGGGATGATGGCGGCGGTGGTGTAGGCGATGAATTCGGTGTCGGGTGCTTTCAGCGTGACGACCACGGTGCGGTCGTCGGTCGCCTCCACGGCGGCTACGCCGGCCAGGGTGGCGACAAGGGGCTCACCGGTTTCCAAACCAGCAGCTCTGGACAGGGAATAAACAACATCCCCGACCGTGACCGCATCTCCGTTGTGGAACTTGACGCCTTCACGCAGGGTGAAGGTATACGCGTCGGCAGTTTCGTTCACGGAATAGCTTTCGGCAACGGCGGGGATGAGATTTCCGTCAGTGTCGGGCTTCATCAGCCCTTCAAAGATGTTGAAGAGGACCTCTCTGGTTCCTGCCGACGACGAAGATACGTGCGGGTCAAGACTTGTGTCCAGGTCTGCGGCGATGCCCACGGTGATCTCGCCACCCATGAGCTTTTCGCCGGTGGAGCCGGTGGGGGTCTCAGCCGGATCAGTGGGCTTACCGCCTCCGCATGCGCAGAGTGCAGTAGTCATGACCAGGGCCAGAACCAGCGCAAAAAGACGTTTTTTCATGGTGTTTGTTACTCCTTTTTACTCCATTTTTGGCTCCTCTATTCAGTTGTCAGGTAGCAGGATAACATAAAAAACGCGGCAGGTCAACCATTATTTCCGCTTCTGGCTCGGGGGCTTCTTTGTGCCGGGAAACAGGGCCCTCACCCGCGTTTTTTATGATAGGTAACCTGCACTGCGGCCAGCACGAACACGGCGCACAGCAGGAACAGGATATAGGCGGGGCGGTAGGAGCCGTGGGCGCGGTCGGCCAGGACGCCCGGCAGGGAGGAGAACAGCATGGTGCCGCCGGAATAGCCGATCTGGAAGCGGCGCACCGTGTCGTCGTACTGCCCGGGGCCGCTCCAGTCGCCGGCCCAGGCCGTCATGCCCACGGTGGTGAAGGCCAGACCCAGACCGTAGACGCACATGGTACCATACAGCAGCGCCGTGTTGCCGGCGCAGACACAGCACAGCGCCACGCCCGCCACCAGCAGCGCGCCGAACAGCCAGTTGCTGCGGCCGCTGCCCAGGTGCTCCGTGGCCCAGCCGTAGCCCACCTTGCCCAGCATCAGCGCCATGCCGGACACGGTGATGGCCAGGGCCACCGTGTGGGGCGCGTAGCCCATGGCGTTCATGTGGACGGTGAGGTGGCTGTAGCCCACGCT
>JAGAEH010000121.1 GCA_017613225.1 Lachnospiraceae bacterium | reverse complement strand
TCGCCGAAGGACTCGACGGTGCCCAGATACTCGGAGCTGTAGGACTGATATGCAGCGCCTTCCTTCAGGTACTGCTCATAGAGCATCTTGCCGGAGAAAGCATCCGCATCTTCGGAATCAGTGCCGTCTACGCTGTAGATGGTCTCATCCGCGATGGACAGGAACTTCGGGATCTCGTTGCCGTCTTTGTCGATGTAGCCGGCAGCGTTCCAGAAGTTGATGGCGTCTACGTACAGGTCGGCCTCGTTGTTGCCGCCCGCGAGCCATTCAGAAACGTCCACTCCCAGAGGGGTGAAGGCTTCGCCGCCCTGGTTGAAGTAGGCCTTGGCGCCCGCGATCGGGAAGCTGCCCGCGTACATAGTATCTGCGCGGCGGTTCAGCTGAGCCGGATCCAGCAGGTTCTGATAGCTGTAGATGTAGGTGTCAGCATTGATCGGAGTGCCGTCTTCCCACTTGGCGTCGGGATTCAGGGCAACCTTCCATGCCTTGCCGGTCTCGCCTGCTTCGATGCCGAACTTGCCGACATAATCGGCAGTGACATCAACGGGATACTCGGCAGCCATCTCGGGAACGATGGCCCAGGCAGTGCCTTCTTCGTTCAGAACGAAGGCATACAGGTCGCTGGCCAGGAAGGTCAGCATGGCGCTGTCGTCAGAGGTCTCCCAGGACAGCGGGTTCCAGTTCAGGGTGCTGGTGTCGGCAATGTAATCATTGTAGGTGTAGACTGCCTCATCGGTGTAGTCCTTGCCCGCAACGCCGGCGTACACGCTGTGGTTGATCTCACCCGTAGCAGCGTCGCCGGTCACGGCGTTGATGACATGCAAGTCGATCACACCGGTAGGCTCGTCAACGGGTTCAGTTTCAGTCTCATCCTCGGTAGGAGCTTCCGTAGGAGCTTCGGTAGGAGCTTCAGTGGGAGCTTCGGTAGGTGCTTCTGTCTTGGCTTCGGTCGTAGCCTCCTGAGTCGGAGCCTCAGTAGGAGCGGCCGTGGTGGGGGTTTCGCCACCGGTGCAGCCGGAGAGCAGGGAAGCAACCATGACCATCGCAAGGATCAGTGCCCAAATTTTCTTGGTCATTTTTCTTTTTCCCTCCTTTTACTTATAGGACCGGCGCCTTTGGGAAAACGCCGGCTGGTTCTCTTGTGAGTAAGACGATCTCATCGTCAAACAATATCGTTTTTATACAAATGGAGAAGATCCCCTCACAATCTCATTCTCTTTTTATAATGAAATAAGCACGGTTTGTCAACCTTTTTGAGATATTTCCCTTTATGCGCGCATATGTATAACTGCATAAATACAGTCCCTGCAGCAAGGAAATAATACAGGCCGCATGGTGTATATTATTCATGCGGCCTAATAAAGTTAATTGTATTAATGAAATACATAAGAATTTTAAGCCAAAACCGAAGGGATAAAACCGGATCTCCGGCGGTCCTGGCCCTTGTTTTACCAGATCAGGAGAGCTGTCCGCAGATCTCCTCCGCTTCCGCCACGATCCGCTCGAACTTTTCCAGGGCCCGGTCGATGGGTTCCGGCGTGGACAGATCGATGCCCGCGTGCTTTAAGGTCTCCAGCGGATAGTCGCTGCCGCCCATGGAAAGGAACTCCAGGTACTTCTTCACCGCGGGCTCCCCTTCCTTCAGGATCTTTTCGGACAGCGCCACCGCTGAGGAATAGCCCGTGGCGTACTTGTACACGTAGAACATCCGGTAGAAGTGCGGGATCCTGGCCCACTCGTAGGAGTACTCTTCGTCCTCCGCCAGCTCCGGGCCGAAGTAGAGCTTCACCAGATCCGCGTAGATGCTGTTCATCTTCGCCGCGGAAAGCGCCTCGCCCTGTTCGATCAGCTCATGGGCCTTGTTTTCGAACTCGGCGAACATCACCTGGCGGAAGATGGTGCCCTTGAAATTCTCCAGGTATTGATTCAGCAGATACAGGCGGACCTTCGGATCCGTCTCCTTCTGCAGCAGCTGTTCGATCAGCAGGTTCTCGTTTACCGTCGAGGCGATCTCCGCCACGAACAGCGTATAGCGGGCGTACTGGTGCGGCTGATGGGTGTTGGCCAGATACGTATGGATGGAATGGCCCATCTCGTGGGCGATGGTGGATACGGAATCCAGCGTGCCCGTGAAGTTGCACATGATGAAGGGACTGCTGTCGTAGGTGCCGGAGGAATAGGCGCCGCCGCTTTTGCCCGCGTTGGGATAAACGTCGATCCAGCGCTCCTCAAAGCCCCGGGCCACCGTATTCACGTAATCCTCTCCCAAAGGGGCCACGGCCTTTTTCACCATCTCCTGCGCCTCTTCATAGCTGTAGCGGAGGTCCAGGTCCCCGCAGAGGGGGGCGTAGACGTCGTAATAGTGCAGTTCGTCCAGGCCCAGGATCTTCTTGCGCAGCGCCACGTAGCGGTACATGGCCGGCAGATGGCGGTGCACCGCTTCCACCAGGCTCAGGTAGACGGACTCCGGAATGTTGTCCGCCGCCATGGACATGGCCCGGGCGCTGGGGTAATTGCGGGTGCGGGCCTCGAAAACGTCGCCTCTGACGCTGCCGGAATAAGTGGCCGCGAAGGTGTTGACGTGCTGCTTATAACTCTTGTAGAAATTGCGGAAGGCCTGCTCGCGGACGCGGCGGTCGGGATCCATCATGTGGAGGATGTAGTTGGAGCCGGTGAGTTCCATCTCCTCTCCGTCCTCCTTTTTGATGGGATCGAAGATCAGGTCGGCGTCCATCAGCGCATCGGCGATGGTGCCCGGCGCCGAGGTCACCTCGTGCATGCCGGTGAGGATCTTCTCCTCCGCGGCGGAAAGGGTATGGGGGCGGCGGCGGTTCAGGTCCTCCAGCATGTGGCGGTAGTCCGCCAGTTCTTCCGCCTCCAGATAGGCGCCGAACTTTGCCTCCTCCATGGCCAGAAGCTCCGGCTCCGCGAAGGACAGCAGCGCGCCGATGGGCATCAGCTTGCCCATGGCCTTCGCCCGCATCACCTGGCCGGCTTCCGCCCGGGTATCCTCCGAATAGCGCAGGAAAGCGTAGGTGAACAGATCCTCCATCTTCCGCTCCAGCTGCTGCGTATCATCCAGAAAGGCCTGCAGCACCTTAGGCGATCCGCTCAGCCGCCCGCGGTAAGCCGCGCATTTGGCCACCGGCTCGTCCAGGCTGTTCAATGCCTTTTCCCATTCCTCATCGCTGCCGAACAGCGTGGTGATGTTCCACTTGTACTTTTCCTCGATCTCGCTCCGTTCCGGAACTCTGTTTTCAGCCATGGTCCTCTCCTTCTCCAAATCTATTCCTGCGTCAGATCCGCGAATTCCGCCTTCGCCGCCGCGCAGAGATCCTGAGGCGCCAGGCAGATCTGGCAGCCCAGGCGTCCCGCGCTCACATAGATCTTCTCCAGATCCTCCGCGCTGGCGTCGATCCTGGTGACGAACTGCTTTTTCATTCCGATGGAAGTACAGCCGCCCCGGACGTAGCCCGTCAGCGCGAAGAGCTCCTTGACGGGCAGCATCTGCACGGATTTGACGCCCACGGACTTCGCGCACTTCTTCAGATCCAGCTCCTGCTCCACCGGGATCACGAACACATAGTGCTGACGGTCCGCGCCGGTGGTCACCAGTGTCTTGTAGATCTGCTCATGGGGCAGGCCCAGTTTGTCCGCCACCTCGATGCCGTCCATGAAGCCGCCGCATTCATATTCGTGCGCGGTATAGCCGATGCCCAGCTTTTCCAGCATGCGCATCGCGTTGGTCTTGGCCTCTTTTTTCGCCATGGTCCACCTCTTTCCCGGACATGGGCTGCCCGGTCTTTCCCGGCGGCATCCGCCGCAGTTTTCCCAAAGGACGGCTTATAACCGTACTTCCGCCGCCAGAAGTTTTTTACGCAGCACACCGGCCCGAAGGCCAGACAGAATAGGCTTTCCCAAACTTTAAACCGAGACAGATAACAAACAACAAAGAGAATAACGTCAAAAACGGAAGACTTTATACCCGCCTCGTAAGAGAGTTTTTTTGATCGCGTGCCGCGTACGGAAAGTGTTTTATTCTAATGTGATGTCGATCTCCATCTTCTCCGAATGGTTGACCTTATCCAGAGCCAGCTGCAGTTTGGACAGGCGGTCCGAGACCATGTCGTACTCGGCCGCGGCGTCCTCGATCTTATAGTTGGCGATGGTATAATCGATGATGTTGCTCTGTGCCCCGTAGCCCATCACCCGCTCCCGGGGCAAACGCTCCGCGAATCTCGACAGCTTCACCTTCTGCGCGGAGAGCTGCGGCAGCGCGATCAGCGCCTGGTCCACCGTCATGCCGTCAAAACCGGGCAGCGTGTGGGTGGTGTTGAACACATTGATGGCGTGCTTGACCGTCCGCAGATCGGCCTGGAGACCCTCCAGCTTCTTCTGGCTCTCCAGAAAATCGTAGACCGGCCGCAGCAGTTCCTCGTCCTCGCCGGACGCCACGCGGAATACGGAGCTCTTCTCCTCCAGCGCCTGCAGCGCGCTGATCTTTTCTTCCAGTTTCTTTACCAGTTTTCCCGCCTCTGCGGATGTCACCTTCATGCTCGTCCTCCTTCTGATCCGATATGATATTCCACCAGGTCGTCTCCCCGGTAGATCAGTGTCATTTC
>JAGAEH010000120.1 GCA_017613225.1 Lachnospiraceae bacterium | reverse complement strand
GTGGGGAGAAAAATCTCCCGCATGCAGCGCTCGGCCACGTCCTTCGTGTAATACGGATTGGGAGCAATGGTGCCCATGCCGCCGGTGTTCAGACCCTGGTCGCCGTCCAACGCCCGCTTGTGGTCCATGGAGGACACCATGGGCACGATGGTCTTGCCGTCCGTAAAGCTCAGGACGGAGACCTCCGGACCGGTCAGGAACTCCTCGATCACGATGCGGTCGCCGCTTTTGCCGAACTTTTTATCCAGCATGATGGAATCCACGGCTGCCACCGCCTCTTCCATGGTCTCGGCGATGATCACGCCCTTGCCCAGGGCCAGGCCGTCCGCCTTGATCACGATGGGCAGTTTCTGCGTTTTCAGATAGTCCACAGCGGCCTGCCGGTCGGAGAAGATCTCGTAGCGGGCCGTGGGGATGCCGTATTTTTTCATCAGTTCTTTGGAGAAGGCCTTGCTGCCTTCGATGATGGCCGCTGCCGCCGTGGGGCCGAAACAGGGGATCCCCATCTCGTTCAGCCGGTCCACACAGCCTAACACCAGCGGATCGTCCGGCGCCACTACCGCGTAGTCCACCGGGTGCTCCGCCGCAAAGGCGCAGATGCCGTCCAGGTCGGTGGCCTTGACGGGCACGCAGACCGCGTCACGGGCGATGCCGCCGTTGCCGGGCAGGGCCCAGATCGTCTCCACACTGCTGTTTTCCTTCAGTTTTTTAATGATGGCGTGCTCGCGTCCGCCGCCGCCGATGACCATGATATTCATCTTCATTTCCCTCTGATAATCATTTCTCCAATGTTCCATCCTGAACCGATGCCTGCAGCACGGCTGCTGAGGACTGCCTCGCTCTTGCCGGATCTGGCTGCAGCAGCACGCAGCTGCTGAGGACTGTCGCGAATCGTCGGTACTTAGCGAAGGCAAGCCTTGCGCAGCCTGAGTTTAGTACCGCTACGACCGAGCGCCAAGTGGGAACGTGTCCGAAGCAGCCGTGCAGCTGCGGCCAGCCACCCTGCGCGCGTGTCCGAAGCAGCCGTGCAGCTGCGGTCAGCCACCCTGCCCGCGCGTCCGAAGCAGCCGTACTGCTTCTCCGCGTCAGTGATGGAACAGTCTCATTCCCGTAAATGCCATTGCGATCCCGTACTTGTCGCAGCAGTCGATCACCGCGTCGTCGCGGATGGAACCGCCGGGCTCGGCGATGTACTTCACGCCGCTCTTGTGGGCGCGCTCAATGTTGTCGCTGAAGGGGAAGAAGGCGTCCGATCCCAGGGCCACGCCGTCCACCTGATCCAGGAAGGCGCGCTTTTCCGCCTCGGTCAGCGGTTCAGGCTGCCTGGTGAAATACTTCTGCCAGTTGCCGTCCGCGCATACGTCCTCTTCATTCTGATTGATGTAGCCGTCAATGACGTTGTCCTTGTCCGGCCGGCCGAGCCCTTTCTGGAAAGGCAGGTCCAGGACCTTCTCGTGCTGGCGCAAAAACCAGGTGTCCGCCTTGCTGCCCGCCAGCCTGGTGCAGTGGATGCGGCTCTGCTGCCCCGCGCCCACGCCGATGGCCTGTCCGTCCACCGCGTAGCAGACGGAGTTGGACTGGGTGTACTTCAGGGTGATCAGCGCGATGATCAGGTCCCGCTTAGCGGAATCCGGCAGGAACTTGTTTTGGGTCACCAGATTCTCCAGCAGGCCCTCGTGGATCTTGAAATTGTTGCGGCCCTGCTCAAATGTGACGCCGAAGACCTGCTTGGTCTCCTGCACCTCCGTCACGTAGTCCGGATCGATCTGCACCACGTTGTAGCCGCCCTTCCGCTTGGCCTTCAGGATCTCCAGCGCCTCGGGCTCGTAGCCGGGGGCGATGACGCCGTCGGACACTTCCCGCTTGATCATCCTCGCGGTGGTCACGTCGCAAATGTCGGAGAGGGCCACCCAGTCGCCAAAGGAGCACATGCGGTCCGTGCCCCGGGCGCGGGCATAGGCACAGGCCAGAGGAGAATCATCCAGCCCCTCGATGTCCGCCACCATGCAGGCCTTCTTCAGCTTTTCGGAAAGGGGATTGCCCACCGCCGCGCTGGTGGGGCTCACATGCTTAAAGGAGGTCACGGCGGGCTGGCCCAGGGCTTCCTTCAGCTCCTTCACCAGCTGCCAGGAATTCAGCGCGTCCAGGAAATTGATGTATCCGGGCCTGCCGTTCAGGATCTGCAGCGGCAGGTCGCCGCCGTTCTTCATGTAGATCTTTGCCGGCTTCTGGTTGGGGTTGCAGCCGTATTTCAGTTCGAATTCCTTCATGGATGCCTCCTGTTTACTCGTATTTGTTGATCAGCTTCTCTTCCACCGCGCCGGTGGCCAGATCCACGCCCCGCACGTACAGCGAGATCTTGTTGTCCCCGTCCAGCACCCGCCAGATCTCCTCCGCGAAGGCATCGATATCGTCCGGTACGGCGATGCGCTCCGGCTCGCCCTGGAAGGTGGGGATGGGGCTGCCGTCGCACACATAGGTGTGGATGAAATGCCCCAGTCCGGGCTTCGCGGGATAGGAGAAAGTATAGCGGGCGCAGTCCGTCCCCTCCGCGTCAATGCTCTTCAATATACTCATCTGATAGGTAAAATCGTTGTTTTCAAAGGTGATCATGCCGCTGATCCGGGGCGTCAGGTTCGGCGCGTCCGGCTCAAAGCAGCGGGCCTCCAGCGCTTCGCTGAAGGAAAGCCCCTTCTGCAGGCCCTCATGGATCGTGTCCGTCTGGTCGCCGTTGGTGACGATCAGCTTGTTCTGATACTGCCGCATGGCGGCGTAGATGATCAGGCTGGGATCCTGCACTTTGGACGGGTCGAAGGGCTCCGTGAACAGCGCGCCGTTCTTCAGCTTAAAGACGCGGTTGCGGCTGTTGGCGCTGCGGCCCATGATGAAATACGCCGCCACTGCCTTCGTGCCGCCGGCGCTCTTGCCGATGATGATGCCCCTTCCCACGTAGGAGTTGCCCTTCATCAGTTCCGAGGGGGTGTTGATCTTATAAATGTCCATGACGCCTCCTGTTATTCTTCAACTATCTGCTCCGCAAAAGGCAGGATCCGCAAAAAAGCGATCTGCCTGCACATGACGAACGGCCTTAGCGAGACAACGGCCGGATAGAGCTTTTCGAGGACTGTCTGAGCGAAGCGAGTTCCGCAGAAAAGCTCTTGTCCATCCGGACGGCCGTCGAACTTAGTCAACGTTCGTCCGTGCGGCAGATGCCTTTTGCGGGACAGCCTGCGGCCAGAGATCACATCTTCCCGCAGATCTCTTCGATGGCCGCGGGCAGCAGCTTCCACTCCGCCTGGCGCATCACCCGCTTCTGCAGCCTTTCCGGCGTATCGCCGGGCAGCACCCGCACGGCCTTCTGGGCGATGATCTCGCCGCCGTCCGGAATCTCGTTCACATAGTGGACCGTCGCTCCGGTCACCTTCACGCCCTTCTTCAGAGCCTCCTCGTGCACCTTCAGGCCGTAAAAGCCCTCCCCGCAGAAAGAAGGGATCAGCGAAGGATGCACGTTGATGATCCGGTGGTCATATTTCTTCGTAAAAGCCGGGCTGAAGATGGCCAGCCAGCCCGCCAGCACGATCAGGTCGATCCCGTTTTTGTCCAGTTCTTCCGCGATCTTTTCCTCGAACTCCTCCTGGCCGGCGCAGTCCATCTTCCGGATCACCTTCACCGGCACTCCGGCATTTTTGGCCCGCTCGATGGCATAGGCCTTCGACCGGTTGGAGATCACCAGGCAGACCTCTCCGCTTTTGATCTTTCCTTCGCTCTGCGCGTCCAGGATGGCCTGCAGGTTGGTGCCGCCGCCGGACACGAATACCGCTATCTTCTTCATACCAGTTCGATCTTCTGACCGGCCTTCACGATGGTGCCGATCTGATAGGCGTCGATTCCGTTCTCCTTCAGCACTTCCAGCGCCGTTTCCGCCTGGGCGGCCGGCACCACCACGCTCATGCCCACGCCCATGTTGTAGGTGTTGTACATGTCGTGCTCGGAAATGCCGCCGGTCTCCTGCAGCAGTTTGAAGATGGGCAGTACCCGCACTTTATCTTTTTCGATCCGCGCGCAGAGCCCCTCCGGGATGCTGCGGGGAATGTTTTCATAAAAACCGCCGCCGGTGATGTGGGAGATGCCCTTCACCTCCACCTTTTCCAGCAGGGCCAGGACCGGCTTCACATAGATCACGGTGGGAGTCAGCAGCACTTCGCCCAGGCCTTTTCCGCCCAGCTCCGGCACCGGCGCCAGCAGGTCCGCGTGCTCCACGTCAAAGACCTTGCGCACCAGGGAAAAACCGTTGGAGTGCACGCCGGAGGACGGCAGCGCCAGCACCGCGTCCCCCTCTTCCATCGTGTTATTGTCGATGATCTTTTCCTTGTCCACGATGCCCGTGGAATAGCCGGCCAGGTCGTATTCGTCCTCCGGCATCAGGCCGGGATGCTCCGCGGTCTCGCCGCCGATCAGGGCGCAGCCCGCCTGGACGCAGCCTTCCGCCACGCCTCCCACGATCTCGGCGATGCGCTCCGGCACGTTTTTGCCGCAGGCGATGTAGTCCAGGAAGAACAGCGGCCGCGCCCCGCAGCAGATGATGTCGTTCACGCACATGGCCACGCAGTCGATGCCCACGGTGTCGTGTTTATCCATGGCGAAGGCGATCTTCAGCTTCGT
>JAGAEH010000119.1 GCA_017613225.1 Lachnospiraceae bacterium | reverse complement strand
GGAGGTGCACTGCAGGATCAGGTAGGAAACGGGGTTGACGCCGTCGGAGCCGTCCGCCTTCAGACCGCCGGTGTTGATGTTGGCGAAGTCGGAATAGGTGCCGGATTCCTTCAGGGTAACGCCTACCTTGACGGGAGCGGGCTGGTTGAACAGCTTCACCCACAGGCATTCCAGCAGTTCCAGAGCGAAATCGTCGTCCAGGGTGCCGGCCTCGGTCTCCTTCTAATAGAAGGGGATCATGTGCTGGTCCAGACGTCCGGGTGTGAAAGCGTCCCAGGGATTCAGCTCGGTGGTGACTGCCAGATGGACGAACCAGTACATCTGCAGAGCCTGCCAGTAGGTCTCGGGCTTGTGGGCCGGAACCACTTCGCAGTTGTGAGCGATCTGTCTCAGCTCTTCCGCGCGGACCGGATCCTCGCACTTCTCGGCCATTTCCAGAGCCAGGTCGTGATAACGCTTGCCCAGGATCATGATGGCGTCGCAGTCGATGAGCATGGCCTTCAGTTCCTGCTCCTTGTCGTAAGCGTCAGGATCGTTGTAGAAGTCCAGCTTGGACATGGATTCCATGATGTCATCCTTGAAATCCAGGAAGCCCTTCTTGTAGAACTTTCCGCCGCCGGCGGTATGGCCGGGGCCGCGCTGCTCCATGAACTCGGTGAACATGCCGACTTCATAGTAAGCTCTCCACTCATCCGTCATGGAAGCCAGCAGACGGTCACGGGTGGCCTTGCCCTTCCAGTAAGGGATGATCTCCTTTTCCTGAAGCTCGAAATCTTCAGGGGAAACATGGAATCCAACGAGCTTGCGCTCGTTCATGACCTTCATATCCTCCAGGGTATGGCAGCAGAGTTCCGGGAACGTCGGGGAGCACTGCGGATCCTTGCCCTTTTCACCGACGATCAGCTCATCATCGGCCAGATAGAGGGTCTTTCTGGAGAAGTACTCTTTTAACACCATTGCGCGAAGCACGGGTGTGGAAACGGTACCCTCATACTTTTTGTACACTTCGGTCTCGATCTTGGCTCTCTCCAGATCCAGATGAGGCTCGGTTCCGTGACTGACTCTTCTCAGCCGCTTCACACGCTCGGTGCAGCCACGATCGTTGTCCTTTTGCAGGCCTTCGATCGTATTGACGTTGAAGGAAGTATCACAACTGCAGCTTGACATAAATGTCACCCTCCTATTTTGATATTATGAAATCCACGCTCTTCAAACATGGTTTTCAGTCTTTCCATTTCGTCCTTGGGAGGCACGGCCATGCTCTCCTCGTCGTAAGGACGGTCCAGACCAGCGTACTTGCCCTTGCCGATGTCGTGGTAAGGCAGCAGGTTGATCTGCTTTAAGCGGACGTTGTTGTCCTGCATGAAGTCCATGATCTTTATCAGGTCTTCGTCGGCGGCGTTCTTGCCCACCACGATGGGCAGGCGCAGGTAGATGCCGGCCCCGTCGTTGGAGAGCTTCACCAGATTCTCCAGGATCAGTTTATTGTCAACGCCGATGGAAGCCTTGTGCTCCTCATTGTTGATGGCCTTGATGTCGTACAGGAAGACGTCCGTATAGGGGAGGATCTGCTGGAAACGCTCGTAAGGGCAGAAGCCGCTGGTGTCGATGAACACGCTGATGCCCTCTCTTTTCAGCGCCTTGCAGAGCTTCACCACATAGTCGAAATCCTGGACGGCCATGACTTCGCCGCCGGACAGCGTGACGCCGCCGCCGGACTTGTCGTAGAAGGACTCGTCCTTCTTGGCTTCCTTGACCAGCTGCTGCACGGTGTATTCCTTGCCGGCGATCTCCCGGGCCCCGGTGATGCACCATTCCACGCACTCGCCGCAGCCGATGCACTTGTCGCGGTGGAAGATCATCTTCCCGTTCACGATCTCGTTGACGCCGTAGGGGCAGCCCTTTACGCAGCCGCCGCAGGCCGTGCATTTGTGACGGTGGAGCACCATCTCCTTATTGTAGCTCTGGCTCTCGGGATTATGACACCACTCGCAGCGGAGCGGGCAGCCCTTGAAAAAGATCGTAGTACGGATGCCGTCTCCGTCATGTACCGAGAATTTCTGGATGTTAAAGACCAGGGGTGTGCTCATTATCTTCCTCCGCAAAGCAAAGTTACAGACTTTTACCAATTGGCTATTATAGCCAATCCTGTAAACTCTGTCAATTATCTAACGGCATTTTTTGTACTTTAGTCTATTCTTTAGTCCAATGATAAGCGGCGGGCTAATAATACTATCTCAACCGGTGCTTCCAATTACGAAAAATCAGTGTTTCAGCCTCTTTTCCACCTCTTCCAGGGACTGATACCCATACTGTTTCACCTGCGCGCCGGCGATCTTCTCCACCAGGTTCTCCCCCTCCGCCTTTTTGCGCAGGATCATCTCCCGGTACAGGGCAAAGGTACGGTCCGAATAGGTGGAGAGCTCTCCCCTTAGATAGGTCTCGGAGGAGGTCTCCCAGGGCCGGTCCTCACTGGTGTGGATGGGCCTTCCGCCGCCGGAATACTTCGGATACTTCGAAGCCATCTCCTCGTTCCAGCCCACGTGGACGGCGATCACCTCTTCCTGGGCTGCCAGCCGTTCCGCAGAGCGTTTTGGCAGGCGGTCCTCCAGGGCCTCATAGCCCGCAGGGTCGGTGCTCTGCATCATCCTGGCGTACTTTTCCGTGATCAGGTTCCAGCCGGCCTCTTCCGCCTCCTTCAGATCCTGCAGATAGCTTTTCAGCAGCTCGTCGTCCCAGGCCCGATACTGGGCGGTCCGCATGATCTCGAAGGTCTTCCAGTCGTCCTGGCAGCCGGCCCGGCCGCCCTCGTTCTGGACCTTGTCAAACTGGCGCCACTCATGGCGCACCACCTCGGCGATCAGCCTCTCCTGCTCCGCGGCAGCCGTCTTTTCTGCATCATGCTTCTTAGCCAGTTCCCGGCCCATCAGTTTGCCGGCCAGGTATTCCAGAAAGGTGATCCTCGTGTCCTGTCCGGTCACCAGCCCCTGGGCCGTCAGTTCCCGGACGAACAGGGACGCGATCTTTTCAAAGCCCGCTTCCACGGCGTCATTTTCGTTGACGCGGGCCGAACTGTACGTGTATCCCTCC